>NZ_LSKN01000247.1:0-1619 GCF_001557075.1 Methylobacterium sp. CCH7-A2 | reverse complement strand
CACCGACACGCCCCTCCGACGTCGGGTCGGGGGCGAAGATGTCTGAGCCCTGGCGTCATCAGGTTGAGCTCAAGCTTGACCCGGCAGCGGCGCCTGAGCGCCTCCGCCGGATCGAGGCCTGGTGCGGCGAGTGGCAGATCGGGTTCCAGGTGGTCGATCACTCGCCGGCCGCCACGACGCTGCGGCTCGCCTTTCAGGAGCCTAGGCTGGCGCGCGCCTTCATGGGCCACTTCGGTGGCGTCCCCGTGCCCGACGACGAGGTCGAGCGGGCCATGGTCGAGGATGCCACGGTCGAGGATGCCTATGACCGGCTGGCGAGGGAGTACGACGTCGAGGATTGATCACCAATCGGTTTCGGGCCGCCCCATCTTCGCCAAGCCCGGCTGGATCCCCGTCATGGCGGCAACGCGCCTGGAGACCCGCCACCACAGCTTAGCCGCGTCGAGATCGTCGCGATCCCTCGCCCGACGCGCCAGTTCCCGGGCGGTATAGTAGCCGGCTCCACCCTCACGCTCGACGAGCGTCGTCGCCTCCCGCTCGACGAGCTGGTTGAAGGCGCGGCGGCGGGCGAGCCAGCGGAGGATCGGCATGCTCGCATCTTGGCAAACGGTCGATGGGCCAACAAGTCGCCCTGCCGCCCCCTCATGTTATCATCGGCGGCTTTACAATGACCGTCCAGACCACCTTCTCCAATCATCCGTACAGCAAAGAGCAATTCGGGCGAGGCCACTTAGGCCCATGGCGCATGCGGCACCTGTGACAAAATTCATGTGAACCAATGCTGCTCAATGACGACATTCATCATTAAGCAGCCATCGCGGAAGAGGTGAAACTTCGTCAGCTGTTCGAAACATTATAGCGACGAGAAGTCGATACAACCCGCATCGCGAGCTACGACCGGTAAGTGACCGAGCCGGCGAGCAACTCACTGGCGAGCAGGAAGCTCAACGACAGGATCATCAATCATGACGATGGCGACGCTCCGAAATGCCGATGTCTATACCCCCAAACTCAAATCCAATGAGCCAAGTATCTGGTACGGTACAATAATTTCATCAGATGGCAAATCCGCTGACCTCGTCTATCATGGCTTTGCCAATTCTGCCGCAGAGATCATCACGGCAACGCGTTCGGCTGCAACATGCGCACGCTCGACGATCGCCTTCTCTCGCGGCTCCGTTCTGGATGCCCAGATTGCGTTCGAATCGGCGGATGTTACCGCTGGCCGCCCAAACAAGAAGCCACTCGATCCTCGGAAGATCCTCGACATCGGAGGAACGCGCTACTCTTTTTCGCCGGATTTTAATTGGAATGGTGAGAATCACCTGAGGCTGGACTTCTGGTCACACGAACTGGTCGTGTCGGCTCACGCATTTTACCCGGCCCCGCCCCAACACCCGCGCAAGCCGAATGGAAAGAATAGCCGTAGGGCGAGCACCGAACGGACCATCGTCCCCCTGATGGAGTCTGTCCTGCGGACCGACCCAGCGGTTCGCCTGGCGCTCGCTGCCGACCGCGTCCTGTTGGTCAAATGGGGGGCAGGATTTTTTCCAGGGTTACCCTTCTGTCAGGCGACACGACAAACTGCCCCCCTGACGCCATGAGGAACTGACCCCTCT
>NZ_LSKN01000246.1:0-75931 GCF_001557075.1 Methylobacterium sp. CCH7-A2 | reverse complement strand
AAGGGTCAGCGCACCGACGAAGGTCGTCGTCTTCCAGTGGCCATGCGGCACGCCGGAAGCGGCGGCCATCGGTGAACTGATCGGAGACGAAGTCGAGAGACCAGCGTTCGTTGGGCCTGAGCGGAACCAGCATCGGCGCTCTGGTGCCGATGGCCCTTTTACGCCCTCCACGCCGGCGCACCGCCAGCTTCTCCTCGCGATAGAGCCGAAAGAGCCGCTTGTGATTCACGACATGGCCTTCGCGTCTGAGCAGGACATGCAGACGCCGGTACCCGAAGCGTCGGCGCTCGCGGGCGATCGCGATCATCCGCTCCCGCAGAGCGCAATCGTCAGGGCGCGCGGATCGATATCGCACGGTCATGCGGCAGCAGCCGATGGCTTTACACGCCCGCCGTTCGCTCATCGCGTGATGCTCCACGAGATGCGCGACAGTCAGGTGTCGACGGTGGCGTTGAGGGCGTTGCTCTGGATGAATTCGCGCCGCGGCTCGACCACATCGCCCATCAGCTTGACGAAGAGATCGTCCGCCTCGTCATTCTGGTCGTTCTTGACCCTGAGCAGCGAACGGACCTCGCGGTCGAGCGTGGTCTCCCAGAGCTGCTCGGGGTTCATCTCGCCCAGCCCCTTGTAGCGCTGCAGTGAGACGCCCTTCTTGCCGATGGCGGTCACGGCCTCGAAGAGGTCGGTCGGGCCGTTGACGGCGTGGTCGTCGCCCTTGCGGCTGAGCACGCCCGGGCGCGAATAGGCCTCCTGCAGCGAGGCGGAAGCGGCGTCGAGCTTGCGGGCCTCGGCGCTGGCGAGCAGTCCGGCATCGATCGCCGCGACCTGCTTGACGCCGCGCACCATGCGCGAGAACTGGAAGCCGCCCTCGGCGACCTTGCCTTCCCAGCCGCGCTCAAGATCGTCGGAGATCGCGTCGAGACGGGCGGCGACCTTGGCGGCAGCGGCCTGGGCCTGGGCCTCGTTCTCCTCCGAAACCGGCCGCAAGGCGCCGGCGATCGCCATCTGCTCGACGACGCGCCGGTCATAGCGCGAATGGAGCTGCGACAGCGTATGGCGGATGCCCCGCGCCTCCTCGATCAGCCCGCGCAAATCGGATCCGCCGCGCTCGACCACACCGGCCGCATCGCCGCCGACGGTCTTGAAGACCGCGCCGTCCAGCGCCGTCTCGATCAGGTAGTCTTCCAGCGCGCGCTCGTCCTTGAGGTAGACATGGCTCTTGCCGCGCGCCGCCTTGTAGAGCGGCGGCTGGGCGATGAAGAGATGGCCGCGCTCGATCACCTCCGGCATCTGCCGGTAGAAGAAGGTCAAGAGCAGGGTGCGGATGTGGGAGCCGTCCACGTCCGCGTCGGTCATGATGATGATCTTGTGGTAGCGCAGCTTCTCGATGTTGAACTCCTCGCGGCCGATGCCGGCGCCGAGCGCCGTGATCAGCGTGCCGACCTGGTCGGAGGAGAGCATCTTGTCGAAGCGCGCGCGCTCGACATTGAGGATCTTACCGCGGAGCGGCAGAACCGCCTGATATTCGCGGGCGCGGCCCTGCTTGGCGGAGCCGCCGGCCGAGTCACCCTCGACGATGAAGAGCTCGGACTTGGCCGGGTCCCGCTCCTGGCAGTCCGCCAGCTTGCCGGGCAGCGAGGCGATGTCGAGGGCGCCCTTGCGGCGGGTGAGGTCGCGCGCCTTGCGGGCGGCCTCGCGGGCGGCCGCGGCCTCGGCCACCTTTCCGACGATGGTCTTGGCCTCGTTGGGGTGCTCCTCCAGCCAGGTCGAGAGCGCCTGGTTGACGACGTTCTCGACGACGGGGCGAACCTCGGACGAAACCAGCTTGTCCTTGGTCTGGGAAGAGAACTTCGGATCCGGCACCTTGACCGAGACGATCGCGGTCAGGCCCTCGCGGCAATCGTCGCCGGTGAGCGCGACCTTCTCCTTCTTGGCGATGCCGGAGCTTTCGGCATAGCCGGTGACCTGGCGCGTCAGCGCGGCGCGGAAGCCGGCGAGATGGGTGCCGCCGTCGCGCTGCGGGATGTTATTGGTGAAGCAGAGCACGTTCTCGTGGTAGCTGTCGTTCCACCAGAGCGCGACGTCGACGGTGATACCGTCCTTCTCGCTGGACAGCATGATCGGCTGCGCGATCACCGGCGTCTTGGCGCGGTCGAGATAACGCACGAAGGCCTCGACGCCGCCCTCATACATCAGCTCCTCGCGCACGATCTCGGCGCGGCGGGCGTCGGTCAGGACGATACGGACGCCTGAATTGAGGAAGGCGAGTTCGCGCAGCCGGTGCTCGAGCGTCTTGTAGTCGAACTCGACCATGGTGAAGGTCTCGGCCGAGGGGGTGAAGGTCACCTCGGTGCCGCGCTTGTCGCCGGCGGGCCCGACCACCGCGAGCGGCGCCACCGCGTCGCCATGGCGGAACTCCATGTAATGCTCCTGACCGCCGCGCCAGATGCGGAGCTTCAGCGAGACGGAGAGCGCGTTCACCACCGAGACGCCGACGCCGTGCAGGCCGCCCGAGACCTTGTAGGAGTTCTGGTCGAACTTACCGCCGGCATGGAGCTGGGTCATGATGACCTCGGCCGCCGAGATGCCTTCCTCGGAGTGAATATTGGTGGGGATACCGCGGCCATTGTCGGTCACGGTGACCGATCCGTCGGCATTGAGCGTCACCGTGACGAGATCGGCATGGCCGGCGAGCGCCTCGTCGATGGCGTTGTCGACCACCTCATAGACCATGTGGTGCAGACCCGAGCCGTCGTCGGTGTCGCCGATATACATGCCGGGGCGCTTGCGCACCGCATCCAAGCCTTTGAGAACCTTGATGGAATCGGCGCCGTAAGCGGCGTCTTCAAGGTCGCGGGCAGCGTCGCTCATCTCGTCGTCCTTCAGCGGGCGCGAGGCGTCCGCGGTGATCTTGATTCGTTGGGAAAACTATAGCCGCCGACTGCGGCTTTTTCACGCGTGTGCGCGCGTACACGCGTAGGGGCGGCGGGATCAACCCGGAAAGCGCGTGATCGCCTCCAGGAAGGCCTCGCCATATTGCGTCAGCTTGCGTTCGCCGACGCCCTCGATCGCGCGCATCTCCTCGAGCCCCGCCGGCCGCGCCCGCGCCATCGCGATGAGGGTGCGGTCGGTGAAGATGATATAGGCGGCGACGCCTTCCTCGCGGGCGAGCGAGAGGCGCAGCTGGCGCAGATGCTCGAACAGCCCGGCCGTGCCCTCGTCGAGCCCATCGGCGCGGGCCTGCTCGCGCCCGCTGCGGCGGCTGCCGCGCTCGGCGAAGGGGTCGGCCCGCAGCGCGATCGGCTCGCGGCCGAAGAGGATCTCCTCGCCCTTGTGGGTCAGCCGGAAGCCGCCATGCTCGACGCTGGCTTCCGCGAGCGCCCCGGCGGCGAAGAGCTTGCGGGCCAGCGCCGTCCAGGCACTCTTGGGCTTGTCCTGGCCGACGCCGAAGGTCTTGAGCCCGTCATGGTTCTGACGGCGGATCGCCTCCGTCGCCGTGCCGGTGAGGATATCCGCGAGATGGGCGGCGCCGAAACGCTGGCCCGAACGCGCGACCGCCGAAAGGAGCTTGCGGGCATCCAGCGTCGCGTCGGTGAGTTCGGGCGCCTCGGCGGCGCAGAGATCGCAGCGGATCGCGGCCTTTGCGTGGCGGCAACTCGGCGTCTCCTCGCCGAAATAGGAGAGCAGCGCGCTGCGCCGGCAGAGCGCCGATTCGCAGAGGTCGATCATGGCGTTGAGGCGCTTGTGCTCGATCCGGCGGCGCTCGTCGTCGATCGGCTTCTCGTCGATCTGACGGCGGCGCAGCGCCATGTCGTCGACCCCGTAGAGCGTCAGCGTGTCGGCGTTGAGCCCGTCGCGGCCGGCGCGGCCGATCTCCTGGTAATAGCTCTCGATCGAGCCCGGCATGTCGGCATGGACGACGAAGCGGACATCGGGCTTGTTGATGCCCATGCCGAAGGCGATGGTGGCGCAGACGACGACGCCGTCCTCCTGCAGGAAGACGTCCTGATTGCGGTTGCGCTGCTCCTGCTCCATCCCGGCATGATAGGCGAGCGCATTCCAGCCCTTTTCGCGCAAGCCCTCGGCCAGCCGCTCGGTGCGGCTGCGCGAGGAGCAGTAGACGATGCCCGAGCCGCCGCGATGGCTGCGCAGGAAGGCGTCGATCTGGCGGCGCGGCTGGTCCTTCGGCGCGAAGGCGAGCTTGAGGTTCGGCCGGTCGAAGGAGTGCACCACCAGATGCGGCGGCCGCGGAAAGAGCTGCTGGGCGATGTCCTCGCGGGTCTGCCGGTCGGCCGTGGCGGTCAGCGCCGTCACCGGCACGCCGCCCAGCGCCTCGCGCGTCTTCGCGAGCAGCCGGTATTCGGGGCGGAAATCATGGCCCCATTGCGAGACGCAATGGGCTTCGTCGATGGCAAGCCGCGTGACGCCGAGGCGGCGCAGCCGGCCCACCAGCCCCTCGCCAGCCAGCCGCTCGGGCGAGACGAAGAGCAGACGCAGATCGCCGGCATTCAGCCGGTCCCAGGCCTCGGCGGCCTCGCTCTCGCTGTTCATCGAGTTCAGCGAGGCGGCGGCGACGCCCGCTCGGGTCAACTGCCCGACCTGGTCGCGCATCAGGGCGATCAGTGGCGAAACGACCAGCGTCAACCCGCCGGCCACCAGCGCTGGAAGCTGATAGCACATCGACTTGCCGGAGCCGGTCGGCATCACCGCGAAGACGTCACGGCCGGCGAGCGCAGCCTCGATCACCTCCCACTGACCGGGACGGAAATCATCGTAGCCGAAGACGGATTTGAGGATCGCGCGGGCGTCTGATTCGCGGGAGGGCGACATGAGGAGGGTGTGCCCGAGGCAGGCCGCGATGACCAGTCCCGCAATGCGGGGGCAGCTCAGACGGCGTCGCGGATCACCGGCGCATGGCGCTCGGCGCGGACCTGTGCGATCTCGCCGAGAAATCCGCCGATCGACCGTTCCAGCTCCTGCGCGCGCACCAGGGCCGCCTTGACGCGCTCGTCCGTCTGGGTCGCCAGGACGGCGGCCTCACCGGCCAACCCCTCGACGAGCGAAGCGTGGCGCGCGATGGCGTCGACACCGCGGGAGGAGGTTTCGGCCTGAGCGGCAACCCGCTCGATGCGATCATGCTGATCGGCCGTCGATGCCGCGACGAGGCGGGCGCTCGCCTGCATGGTCAGCACGGTCTGGGCGAGATGGCCGACGGCATCCTCGATCGACTGGCTGGCCGTGACGACCTCCTCGATGCCCTGGCGAATGGTCTCGGTCGCCTGGTTGGTCGCGGTCGCGAGCGACTTCACTTCGGCGGCGACGACGGCGAAGCCTCGCCCCGCCTCCCCGGCGCGGGCGGCCTCGATCGTGGCATTCAGGGCGAGCAGATTGGTCTGCGCCGCGAGACTGCGGATCAGCTCGACGACATGGCCGATACGGCTGTTCGCCTGGCGCAGCATGGCGACATTGCCCGCAATGCCCTCGCATCCCGCCTCGGCCTCGTCGGCCGCACGGCTCGACTGGGCGGTCTCCGCCGAGATGTCGGCGCAGGAGGCTCCGAAGCTGCGGGTCGCCGCGACGATCTCCATCACCGAGGCCGCGACCTGCTCAGGACGCCGCTGCGTCTCCGCCACCGCCTGCAGGGTCTGGGCGGCCTTTGCCGACATCTGCGTGGAGAAGCCCGAAACATCGCCGAGGCTGAGTTCGATGGCGGAAATCCTCTCGGCGATGCCATCCCGGAACGCCTGCTCGACCTGGCGGATGCGATCGGCCGTACGGGCCTCGATCGCCCCGTCGAACTGGGCGATCGAGTAGCTCATATCGGTCAGCATCAGCTTGGCGAACACCTGCAGGGCGGTGTCGACCTTGCCCCAGCGGCGTTTCCATTTCGCGACGATGACGGGGAGGAAATGCGAGAAATCAGCCAGGAAGAACAGCGGATAATCCGACAGGTCGATGCCGTTGCGGTTGGCCCGGGCCACGATGCGCCGCTTGGCGGCGACGTAGTCCTCGCCGAAGTCGAGGGCAAACAGCAATCGGTACTTGGCCAGCTCGTCCTGACGCAGCTCGGGATCGCGTTCGCGCCTGTCGAGATCGGCCACGACGCCCTGCAACCGGTCGATCGAGGCACCGAAATGGGAGGAGAGCACGGCCAGCAAGCGGCTCGCGATCTCCTTTTCCGTCGCCGAGAACATTGTTCGGGAAGGCTGCATGACCCCCATCTCTAGCCGGAAATGGTTAACCGCCGATCAACCATGACGCGGCGTCCGCCGAAGGCCGCTCGGCTCAGGCGATGTCCTCGATCCGGCCGGGCGTGACGGCGAGACGCTGCGACCCTGCCGGCAGATCGGTAAACAGCGTGGGGTCGGCGCCCGTCATCCAGACCTGGCAGCCCAGCGCCGTCAGACCCTCATAGAGCGCCGCCCTCCGGCGGGGATCGAGATGGGCGGCGATCTCGTCGAGCAGCACGAGCGGCTCGAGATCGCTCATCGCGGCGACGAGGCGGGCATGGGCCAGGACGAGCCCGATCAACAACGCCTTCTGCTCCCCGGTCGAGCCCTGCCCTGCCGGAATGTCCTTGGGTCCATGGCGGACCTCGAGATCGGAGGCCTGGGGGCCGGTCAGCGTCCGGCCCGCGGCCCGGTCGCGAGCCCGGCCCTGGCGCAGCAGAACGCGGTAGCCGTCCTCGGCGTCGAGCGCGGCATGTTCGGCGACAAGCCGGTCGATCTCGCCGGACAGCGCGAGCTGGGCATGGGGGAAGGGCGAGGCCTCGTCACGGGTCTCGGCGATGATGGCCGTGAGCCTCGCCACGGTCTCTGCGCGGGCCGCGGCCACCGCGACGCCGAGCTCGGCGATCTCGCGCTCGACGGCATCGAGCCATTGCGTCTGGTGCGGGCTCTCTTCAAGAATGCGGTTGCGCGAGCGCAGCGCCCGTTCGAGCGCGTTCGACCGGGTCGCATGGGCGGGATCGACCGCCAGAACCAGCCGGTCGAGGAAGCGGCGCCGGTCCCCGGCCGCTCCCCGGAACAGCCCGTCGAGATCCGGCGTCAGCCAGACGACGCGCAGATGCTCGCTGAAAGCGAGCGCCGAACCGGCGGCGGCGCCGTCGATGCGGGCGAGCCGCGCGCGCTTGCCCTCGGTATCGGCCGGCCCCAGCCCCACGCCGAGCCGTGCCCCGTCCTCGGCGAGCGCGATCGAGACGGCGAAGGCGCCGTCGCCCCCCTGACGGGCCATGTCGGCGAGATCGGCCCGGCGCAGGCCTCGGCCGGGCGCGAACAGGGACAGCGCCTCGAGGATATTGGTCTTGCCGGCGCCGTTCTCGCCGCAGAGCGCAATGATTTGGCCCCCGATCGCGAGATCGAGGGCCTGATAGGAGCGGAAATCCTGCAGGATCAGGCGCGCGACGGCGGCCACGGCGGGATGACGCCTAGACGCGCATCGGCATCAGCACATAGAGCGCGGAAGCCCCGTCGCGATCCTGGATGACCGTCGGCGAACCCGGATCGGCGAGCTTGAGCAGGGCGGTATCGCCGTCGAGCTGGGCGGCGATATCCATCAGATAGCGGGCGTTGAAGCCGATATCGAGCGGGCTCGCATCGTAATCGACCTCGATCTCCTCCGTCGCCGAGCCGGAATCCGGATTGGTGACGGAGAGCGTCATGCGGCCATCGGCCATGGAGAGCTTCACCGCCCGGCCACGCTCCGAGGAGATCGTCGAGACGCGGTCGACGGACGCCGCGAAATCGCCCTTGTCGACGGTCAGGCGCTTGTCGTTGCCAGCCGGAATGACGCGCTGATAGTCCGGGAAGGTGCCGTCGATCAGCTTCGAGGTCAGCACCACGGCGGCGGTGGCGACGCGGATCTTGGTCGCGGAGAGTTCGACCATGACCTCGCTCTCGCCATCCTCCAGCAGCTTCTGGATCTCGGCCACGGCCTTGCGCGGCACGATCACACCCGGCATGCCGACCGAGCCCTGCGGCGCAGCGGTGTCGACGCGGGCGAGGCGGTGACCGTCGGTCGCGACCGCGCGCAGCATCGGACGGCCATCGACATCGATGGTGTGGAGATAGATGCCGTTGAGATAATAGCGCGTCTCCTCGGTGGAGATCGCGAACTGCGTCTTGTCGATCAGGCGCTTGAGCTCGCCGGCCGGCAGCTTGAAGCCATGAGCCATCTCGCCGGCGGTGATGTCGGGAAAATCGCTTTCGGGCAGCGTCTGGAGCTGGAAGCGCGAACGGCCCGAGCGCAGCACCAGCCCGGTTTCGCCTGTGGTCTCGAGCGAGACCTGGGCACCGTCGGGCAGCTTGCGGACGATGTCGTAGAGGGTGTGGGCCGGAACCGTCGTCGCCCCAGGCTCGGGCACGTCGGCCGCGACGGTTTCCACCACCTCGATGTCGAGATCGGTCGCCTTGAGTTTCAGCCCGGCCTCGGTGCCGCTGAGCAGCAGGTTCGAGAGGATCGGGATCGTGTTGCGGCGCTCCACGACGCGGTGCACATGGCCCAGCGACTTGAGCAGGGTGGAGCGTTCGACAGTGACCTTCATCTGCGAGTCTTCTGGCGTCTCTGCGCCCGCCACGAAAACGCGGGCCTCATGAATGGCCCGCGACATTGCCGGAGGGCCGAGCGTGGCGCAAGGGCGCCACGCCGGCAAACACAACCAAAATGCCGCGCTGCGAAAACGCCGTCCGCCTCACTCCTGCAGCATGCGCTTCAGGAGATCGACCTCGTCATGGAGCGTGCGGTCCTCGGCGATGGCCTTCTCGATCTTGCGGACCGCATGGAGGACCGTGGTGTGATCGCGCCCGCCGAAGCGCCGGCCGATCTCCGGCAGCGAACGCGGGGTCAGCGCCTTGGCGAGATACATCGCGATCTGGCGCGGCTTGACCACGGCCGCGGTCCGGCGCTCCGAGAGAATGTCGGCGCGGCTGACATTGTAGCGGGTCGCGACCAGCTTCTGGATGTCCTCGATCTTGACGCGGCGCGGCTCGCGGGTGCGCACCAGATCGCGGATCGCCGCCTCCGCCGTCTCCAGCGAGACGGGCTGCCCCGACAGCGTCGCATGGGCGAGCAGCCGGTTGGCGGCGCCGTCGAGATCACGGCCATTGGTGGCGACGACGCGGGCGACATAGGCGACCACGTCCGGATGGACCTGGAAGTTCGGATGGGCCGCCTGCAGCGCCTCCAGCCGGTTTCCGAGGATCTTCGCGCGCAGCGCCTCGTCGAGATCGCCGACCTCGACGACGAGCCCGCCGCCGAGCCGCGAGCGGATGCGCTCATCCAGCGCCTCCAGATCATTTGCCATCCGGTCGCCGGCGACGACGATCTGCTTGCCGGCGTCGATCAGCGCGTTGATCGTGTGGCCGAACTCCTGCTGGATCGACTTGCCCTGGATGAACTGCACGTCGTCGACGACGAGAAGATCGATGCCGCGCAGCTTCTCTTTGAAAGCCAGCGCGGTCTGCGACTTCAGCGCCGCGACGAAGCCGTACATGAAACGGTCGGCGGTGAAATAGGCGACGCGCTTGCCCTGGCTGCGGGCCTCCTGGGCGATCGCCTGCAGGAGATGCGTCTTGCCGAGCCCGACACCGGCATGGATGTAGAGCGGGTTGTAGGGGCTGCTGCCGGCCGGGGCTGCAGCGATGCGTTCCGCCGCGGCGAAGGCGAGCTGGTTCGACTTGCCGACGATGAAGGCCTGGAAACTCATGCGCCGGTCGAGCACGGTACCGCAGGCATCAACGAGATCACGCTCGGCAGCCTCGACCTGCGCCACGGGGACAGGAGCGCCTTTGGGTTCGGCGGCGGGGGCGACCGGAGCCGCCTGGCGGCCGCGCAGGGGCACGATCTCGGCCGGCGGCTGAGACAGATCGCGCGACACCGGGCGCACCGAGAGCATGATGCCGTTGAGGCCCGGCAGTTCGGCCATGCAGTTGACCCGCAGCCGTTCGGCGTAATGCGCCTCGAGCCAGCTCTTCAGGAAGCGGGTGGGCACCGTCAGATAAGCCACGCCGTCGACGATGCTGCCGAGCTCGACGCGCGCGAACCAGCTCGAGAACACGTCCTCGCCGAGTTCGGCGCGCAGGCGCCGCCGCACCCGGTCCCAGGCCTCGGTCGCACTCGCCGGCGTTGTCCCCGTCTCGTCCGCCACCACACACGCCTGCTCGGCCACCATCACAACGCTCAACGCCGACACAACCTCCACCGTTTCGTCCATCCGCCGCCGCTCGAACATCGTCTGCCCCATTTCTTCAGTCATGCACGCGCCTGACCCGGCCGCCGCACAGGCGGGCCGGACCGGAGCTGTTCTTTCCGGTCACGTCTCAGGGTTCCCGCAAACGTGAAGGTCTGCGGGGTTCTCCCGATCCGATCTGATCGATTACGCTTTCAAGGCTCGTCGCAGGACGAAACCGCACTTCATCTCAATCGCGAAAGACAAAGAGCCGCATCCTCCAACCTCCAGGTCGCGAGCCAAAAAGCGTTCATCTTGTGGAAACACCGGGTGGCCATCGCTGTCCGTCCGGCGTTGAAAAAGACCTTACAGGGCGCTCTCGAAGGGCTGCAATATGCCGCTTTCGGGATGCCCGAGAGTCAGCCCCCGGAGCCGCTCATGTGACGAACGGGCAGCCGGCTCGCAATTGGTTGGGGAACTTAAGATTTTCTTCATGAAGGCGGTGCCCGGGCGGCCCCGAATCTTTTTTTTCGGGGGCCGCGGAGAGGGGGGCCAGAGTCACCGGGATTCACCGAAGGCCAGTTGCTTTGCCCGCTAACATACTGAAAGTTCAGGACTTTCGCTGCGCGGTCAAAGCGGCTGGTCAGGCCGATTTTGCGCCCTCAAAGCGCAGGTGGAGTCAAGCCCGTAAAGCGTCGGAAACGTTGCGGAATCGCGCCTGCCGAAGCGCCATTTCGAGGTTCTTTCGGCTGTTGCAGCGATGCAACAAGCCGGCTTCGACGCATGAAAAAAGCCCGGCCTGGGGCCGGGCTTTTCCAAGGGTCATCGAAGCCGTTCGCGCGGAGGCGATCAGGAGGCGAGAGCGCCGATCCGATGAGCGAGGCGCGAGACCTTCCGCGAGGCGGTGTTCTTGTGGACGATGCCCTTCTGGGCGGCCCGCATGATCTCCGGCTGGGCGGCCTTGAGAGCCTCGGCCGCGGCGCTCTTGTCGCCGGAGGCGATCGCCTCCTCGACCTTGCGCAGGAACGTGCGCATCCGCGAGCGGCGCGCCTTGTTGACCTCGGTGCGGCGCTCGATCTTGCGCGTCGCCTTCTTGGCCGACGTCGTATTGGCCATCGGATACGTCCTCGTCTTCTGCATCGCGACCGGGCGCCTGGCATGATGCCGGCGGAACACGATCGCTACCGTGATGGAAATCCGCGAGCGATGGCCAGCGCTTGCGCGGGCCGTCGCGAGTGGGAGGCGTATAGTCGCAAGCTGGCGCGGCGTCAACGCGGAATCGCTGTGGACGCCGCGATTTCAGGCGCCCGGTGCGAGGAAGCGCGCATAGGCGCCCAGATCGACATTGCCGCCGCTGATGATGACACCGACGCGCTGGCCCGCGACCGGAACGGCGCCGGTGAAGGCCGCTGCCGCCGCGAGGCAGCCGGTGGGCTCGACGACGAGCTTCATCCGCTCGGCAAAGAAGCGCATCGCATCGACCAGCGCGGCGTCGCTGACGGTGACGATGTCCTCGACCAGCGCCTGGATGATCGGAAAAGTGTAATCGCCCAGGAAAGGCGTCTGGGCCCCGTCCGCGATGGTCTTGGGGACGTCGATGCGGACGATCTGGCCCGAACGCAGCGATTGCTGGCCGTCATTGCCGGCTTCGGGCTCGACGCCGAAGACGCGGCAGCCGGGGTTCAGCGCTTTGGCCGCGAGCGCGCAGCCGGCGAGCAGGCCGCCGCCGCCGAGACAGACCAGCAGCATGTCGAGCGGGCCGGCATCCTCGATCAGCTCCTTGGCCGCCGTACCCTGCCCTGCGATGACGTCGGGATGGTCGTAAGGCGGGATCAGCGAGAGGCCGCGCGCCTGCGCCAGCTCGCGGCCGATGGCGAGCCGGTCCTGGGTGTAGCGGTCATAGGTCACGACCTCGGCGCCGTAGCCGCGGGTGGCGGCGACCTTCGCAGCGGGCGCATCGAGCGGCATGATGATGGTGGTGGGCACGCCGAGCAGCTTGCCGGCATAGGCGATCGCCTGGGCGTGGTTGCCCGAGGAGAAGGCGACGACGCCCGCCTTGCGCTGCTCCGGCGACAGCGCCGCGATGGCGTTGTAGCCGCCGCGGAACTTGAAGGCGCCCATGCGCTGCAGGTTCTCGGGCTTGAAGACGAGATTGGCGCCGGTGCGCTCATTGGCGGTGCGCGAGGTCAGGGCGGGGGTGTGGTGGGCGACGCCCTTGAGCCGCGCGGCGGCGACTTCGACATCGGCATATCCCGGCAGGATGAAGCCGGCCGGGCTCTTGATCGTGACGGTCATGGCGATCTCAGCTGTTCTTGAAGGCGGGTTTGCGCTTCTCGGCGAAAGCGGCCATGCCTTCCTTCTGGTCATGCGTGGCGAAGAGCGAGGAGAAGAGCCGGCGCTCGAAGCGCACGCCTTCGGCCAGCGTCACCTCGAAGGCTCGGTTGACCGTCTCCTTGACCATCAGCGCGGAAGGCAGCGACTTGGCGGCGATCGCATCCGCAGCCTTCATGACCTCGGTCATCAGGTCGGCGAGGGGGACGATGCGGGCGACGAGCCCGGCGCGCTCGGCCTCGGCCGCATCCATCATCCGGCCGGTGAGGCAGAGATCCATCGCCTTGGACTTGCCGACCGCGCGGGTGAGGCGCTGCGTGCCGCCGGCGCCGGGAATGACGCCGAGATTGATCTCGGGCTGGCCGAACTTCGCATTGTCGGCGGCGATGATGAAGTCGCACATCATGGCGAGCTCGCAGCCGCCGCCCAGTGCGAAGCCGGCGACGGCGGCGACGATCGGCTTGCGGCGCTGACCGATCCGGTCCCAGTCGGCGAATTTGTCGTCGAGATAGGTCTCGGGATAGGTCCGGTCCTGCATCTCCTTGATGTCGGCTCCGGCGGCGAAGGCCTTTTCCGAGCCGGTCAGGACGATGCAGCCGATGGCGGGATCGCGCTCGAAACCGTCGAGCGCCGTGTTGATCTCGGCGATGAGCTGGCCGTTCAGCGCGTTCAGCGCCTGGGGGCGGTTGAGCGTGACGAGCCCGACCTTGCCCTTCGTTTCGACGAGAATGGTCTCGTAAGCCATGGCGCCCTCCCGGTTCGGCTGTGCGCACGTGGTTTAGCGGCGCGGCCGGCGCAGGTCCATGCGCGCGGGCGCAAGACCGTCTGTGCCGCGACGGGGAGGCGCAGCGGGGCCTGAATGGATCCGGCAGGGGGGCGAGCGCGTAGTGTGGAGACACACGCAATCCGCCGGAGGATATCCTGATGCGCGCCCCGATCATCGCCCTCCTCGCCGGGCTTCTGCTCGCCGGCTGCGCCGCCGGTGGCCTGCAGAGCAGCCAGGCTCCGCAGCCCGCCAAGCCGGTCGCGGTCGAGCGGCTCTATACCGGCCTCTGGCACGAGTTCGCCCGCCGACCGATGGCGATCACCGATGGCTGCGTCGCCGGTGCGACCGAGTACAAGCGCGGTGAAGGCGGCCGGATCGAGGTGCTCGATTCCTGCCGGATGGGGACGCCCTCGGGCGAGCTCAAGACGATCGGCGGGCCGGGCGAGATCCTCGACCCCGGCACCAATGCGAAGCTGCGCGTGACCTACACGGTCTTCGGCGTCGTTCCGGTGGTGCGCGACTACTGGATCCTCGACCGCGCCAACGACTACAGCTGGTTCATCTCAGCCGATCCGACCTTCAAGGATCTCTATATCTTTGTGCGCGATCCGAAGATGAGCCCGGCGCTGCGCCGCCAGCTGGTCCAGCGGGCCGCCGCGCTCGGCTACGACGTGTCGAAGCTGGAATATCCGGAGTTGCCGCGCCGCTGAGGCCGGCCCTGCTCCGCGGCGCCTCAGCGCCGCGGCGAGCGGGGCTGGCAGGTCTCGCAATAGAAGGTCGAGCGGCCGGACTGCACGAGCCGCTTGACGAGGCTGCCGCAGCCCGGCGCGGTGCAGGGCTCGCCCTCGCGGTCATAAACCTTGAACCGGTGCTGGAAATAGCCGAGCGAGCCATCGGCATGGGCGAAGTCGCGCAAGGTCGAGCCGCCGGCCGCCACCGCCTCCTCCAGAACCTCGCGGATGATCTGCGCCAAGGCATGCGCGGCGGGGCGCGGCCGGCCGGTCGGCGTTGCGATGGATCCCGCCTCGGCCTCCGGGTGCAGTCCGGCCCGGAACAGCGCCTCGCAGACATAGATGTTGCCCAGGCCCGCCACGAGGCGCTGGTCGAGGAGGGCTGCCTTCAACGGCGCGAATTTGCCCGCGAAGAGCTGCGCCAGCGTCTCTCCCGAAAGCTCGTTGCCGAGCGGTTCGATACCCATGCCGGCGAAATGCTTGGAGGTCGCCAGCTCGGCGCGCGGCACGAGATCCATGAAGCCGAAGCGGCGCACGTCGTTATAGGTGATGCGTGCGCCGGACCCCATGTGGAAGACGACATGGTCGTGGATCAGGTGCCGGCCGATCTCGTTGTAATAGGCGCCCGGCTCGACCGGCGGGGTGCCCGGCGCCTCGACGACGAAGCGCCCGCTCATGCCGAGATGCATGATCAGCGCCTGGCCGTCATCGAGATCGGCGATCAGATATTTCGCCCGCCGCGACAGCGCCTCGATCCGCCGGCCGGTGAGGCGGGCGGCAAAGCGCTCGGGCAGCGGAAAGCGCAGATCCGGCCGGTTCTGCTCGACCCGGAGCAAGGTTTCGCCCAGCATCGCCGGTTCCAGCCCGCGCCGGACGGTCTCGACCTCGGGAAGCTCGGGCATCTCAGTCAGTCTCCGGTCGGCCTGCGTCGAGAGGGGCCGCGACAAGCCCCGCTCGTTTGGCTATGCATCGCCCCAAGCAAAGACAAGACAGATTGCACAGGATCGGACCGATCGTGACAGCAGCTTCCGAGACCACGCATTTCGGCTTCGAGACCGTGCCGCTCCGCGAGAAGCAGGCCAAGGTGGACGATGTCTTCCACAAGGTCGCCGGCCGCTACGATCTGATGAACGACCTGATGTCGGCGGGCCTGCACCGGGCCTGGAAGAGTGCGCTGCTGACGGCGGTCAACCCGCCGAAGGACCGCCCCTCCCGGCATCTCGACGTGGCCGGCGGCACGGGCGACGTCGCCTTTTCGGTGCTCGAGGCCGGCGGACCGCTGACGCAGGTCACGGTGCTCGACATCAATGCGGAGATGCTGAGCGTCGGCCGCGACCGGGCGGCAAAGCGCTTTCCCGGCGACGAGCGCATCGCCTTCGTGCAGGGCAATGCCGAGGAACTCGGCCTGCCGGACAACCATTTCGACGCCTATACGATCGCCTTCGGCATCCGCAACGTGCCGCGCATCGACAAGGCCCTGGCCGAGGCCCATCGGGTGCTAAAGCGCGGCGGGCGCTTCCTTTGCCTCGAGTTCAGCCATGTCGACGTGCCGCTGCTCGACAAGGTCTACGAGGCCTATTCCTTCAACGTCATCCCGCCCATGGGGCGGATGGTGACCGGCGAGGCCGAGCCCTACCAGTATCTCGTCGAGTCGATCCGCAAATTCCCGCGCCCCCAGGCCTTCGCCGGCATGATCGAGGCCGCCGGTTTCCGCCGGGCCAAGTTCACGCCCATGACCGGAGGCGTGGTGGCGCTGCATTCGGGCTGGAAGCTGTGAGGAAGCGTGTTGCGTCATGCTCGGGCCTGACCCGGGCATCTCTCGACGGGAGCCCCTTTCGGCAGGAGATGGTCGTGTCGGGCCCGACCATGACGGGCCGGGCATGATCTCCTCGCTGTTCCATCTCGCGCGGACCGCGCGCACCGGCTTCGTGCTGGCCCGCGAGGGCGCGCTGGCGCTGATCGATCCGTCGGTCCTGCCGCCGCTGGCGCGCGGGCTGATCCGCGTCGGGCGGCTGATCGAGCGGCGCGAGGCCGGCACCTCGGCGACAAGACTCGCCGCGGCCCTGACCCGGCTCGGCCCGTCCTATGTCAAGTTCGGGCAGTTCCTGGCGACGCGGCCCGACGTCGTCGGTATGAAGATCGCCTCCGACCTCTCGGCCCTGCAGGACCGGATGCCGCCCTTCCCGATGGCGCAGGCTCGCGCCATCGTCGAAGCGGCCCATGGCCGGCCGGTCGAGCAGGTCTTCGCCGCCTTCGGCGAGCCAGTGGCGGCGGCGTCGATCGCGCAGGTCCATCGCGCCCGGCTGAACGACGGGCGGGAGGTCGCGGTCAAGGTGCTGCGGCCGGGTATCCGCGATCGCTTCCATCGCGATCTCGGCGCGATGCGCTTCGGCGCGGAGCTGGCCGAGCGGCGCTCGGCCGAGGCGCGGCGCCTGCGCTTCACCGGCGTCGTGGAGACGCTGGCGCGCTCCGTGACGATGGAGATGGATCTGCGGCTCGAGGCCGCCGCCCTGTCGGAATTCGCCGAGAACACCAAGAACGATCCCGATTTCCGGGTCCCCGAGCCGGACTGGCAGCTCACCGCCCGCGAGATGCTGGTCGACGAGTGGATCGACGCCATCCGCCTCTCCGACGTCGAGGCGCTGAAGGCCGCCGGCCACGACCTGCCGGCGCTGGGGCGGATCGTCATCCAGTCCTTCCTGAAGCATGCGATCCGCGACGGCTTCTTCCATGCGGACATGCATCCGGGAAACCTGTTCGTCGATGCGCAGGGCCGGCTCGTCGCTGTCGATGGCGGCATCATGGGGCGGCTGGGCCTGAAGGAGCGGCGTTTCCTCGCCGAGATCCTGCTCGGCTTCATCACCCGCGACTACACCCGGGTGGCCGAGGTGCATTTCGAGGCCGGCTATGTGCCGCCGCATCACGACGTCGCCGATTTCGCCCAGGCGATCCGCGCCGTCGGCGAGCCGATCCACGACAAGAGCGCCGACCAGATCTCGATGGCGAAGGTGCTGACGCTGCTCTTCGAGATCACCGGCATGTTCGACATGGCGACGCGCACGGAACTCGTCATGCTGCAGAAGACCATGGTGGTGGTCGAGGGCGTGGCCCGCACGCTCGATCCGCATCTCGACATGTGGAGCACGGCCGAGCCGGTGGTGCGGGACTGGATCACGCAGAATCTGGGGCCCCTCGGCAAGCTCGCCGAGGCCGGGCGCGGCGCGGGTTCGTTGCTCGACAGCCTGTCGCGGCTGCCGGAGACGGTGACGCGCGCCGAGCGCGTGCTCGGCCAACTCGAGAATGCCTCGCGGCACGGCTTCTCGCTCGACGAGCGCAGCATCGCCGCGATCGGCCGGGCCGAGGCGCAGCGCAACCGTTGGGGCAATTGGGCGCTCTGGGTGATCGCAGGCCTGCTGGCCTGGGCGGTGCTGGGGTAGTTGTCATTCCGGGGCTTCGCGGAGCGAAGAACCCGGAATCCACGGCTTGGCGCAGGCCACCCATCGTCCCGTTCCCGATCGTCGAGAAGGCAGGCGGCTCGCCCGGTCGTGGGTTCCGGGTTCGCCACTGTCTCGGCGCCCGAGAATGACGCGTGTGGCTCAGCCGCAATTGGCCTTTTCGGCCGGCATGTCGGCGCCGATCATCCAGTTCGTGCCGAAGCGGTCGCGCAGCATGCCGAAGCGGGGCGACCAGAAGGTCTCCTCCATTCGCATCTGGATCGTCGCCCCTTCGGAGAGCGCAGCGAAGATGCGCTCGGCCTCGGCGACTTCGGGGACGTTGACCGACACCGAGACGCTGCGCATCGGCCCGTCGCTGCGGCCGGGCGGGGCGTCGGAGGCCATCAGCATCTGGCCGTCGAGGACGAGGCAGGCATGCAGGATCTTGTCCAGCCATTCGGGCGGGACATGGGCCTCGGCCGGCGTGCCGCGATGATCCATCATCGCTTCGATGCGGCCGCCGAGAATGGCCTGATAGGCGGTGAAGGCCTCGCGGCAATTGCCTTCGAACATCAGATAGGGGGACAGTTTCATCGATTCTCCTCCTTTGAAGGGCTCAGGCTGTGCGGCGGTAATGGGCCGTCATGAACTCGCTCCAGCCGCCTTTGCCGTCGGGCATGTAGGACGCCAGGATGCGATGGTCGGGCGAGACCAGGGTGACGACGTCGCGGTAGGGGATGACGGCACCGTCGCCCGTCATGTTCGGGCCCGAGGATTCGAGCGTCAGCACATTGGCGGCCTCGTCGAGGGTGCCCTCATAGAGCCAGTGATGCGTCATCATCGAGCCGATAAAGCTGCCGACGAAGCGGCCCTTCGCAGGGTCGAAGCCGAGCGTCATCAGCGTCCGGCCGGTCGTGCCGTCGGGCATCTCGCCCTCGCCTTCGCCGAGCGTCCAGAGCCCGCCGAGCGAGCGGACGGTCTCGCGGCCCTTCGATTTCTGCCGCGGTTGGTCCGGCCCCATCGCGCAGTCCATCTCCGAAGTCCATTCACCGACGAGCTGGTGCAGCCAGTCGTGTTCCTTCTGCGGCTTCGCGAACATGGGCATCTCCTCCTGGGGCCGTTATCGGGTCGGCCTTAAGTTAACTGTTTGGTTTAGTAATTGGCGATGGCTGGCGAGTCAAGCCTCAGGCCCTGTCAGCCTCCGGCAGTTGTCACGCGCGCAAGGCCGGGGCTAAAGCTCGTGCGAACGAAAGGACGCCCCCGCCCATGACGTTCGAGACAGCCGCAAATCCCGCCGCCGCCATCGACCGGCTCGAAAGGCTCTATGGCGAGGCGCGGGCCGCGCTGCGTGGCGATCTGCAGCGCTTCTTCGAGACCGGGCAGGCGCCGACGCCGGAAGAGCGCACGCGCTATCGCTACCCGCTGCTTCGCGTGACCTACGAGCCCTCGAAACTGCCGGCGGCGACCCGGCGCGGCTATGCGAAGTTCGCGGCGCCGGGGGTCTATTCGACCACGATCACCCAGCCGGCCGAGTTCCGCGCCTATCTGCTCGATCAGCTTGAGCCGCTGGTCGAGGAATATGGCGCGACGCTCGAGACCGGCGTCAGCGACCAGGAAATTCCCTACCCTTACGCGCTGGACGGCGGCGACGAACTCGGCCGCGGCAAGGTGACGGCCGCCGAGCTGGCGCGTCATTTCCCGACGCCGCTGCTCTCGCTCGTCGGCGACGAGATCGCCGACGGCACCTTCGACATCGTCGAGGGGCAGCCGCGGCCGCTCTCGCTGTTCGACGCGGTGCGCGTGGATTACTCGCTGCGCCGGCTGGTGCATTACACCGGCACCGACTGGCGCGCGGTGCAGCCCTGGGTGCTGCTGACCAATTACCACCGCTATGTCGACCAGTTCGTGCGGCTGGGGCTGGCCGAGATCGAGGCCGGCACGGCGCAGGCGCTGGTGACGCCGGGCGGGGTGCGGATCGAGCGCGACGGGATCGATGTCAGCGCGGCGGAGCGGGTGATGTCGGCCCCCTGGCACCGTTTCCAGATGCCGGCCTATCACCTCATCCGCGAGAACGGGCAGGGCGTGACGCTCGTCAATATCGGCGTCGGCCCCTCGAACGCCAAGAACATCACCGACCATCTCGCGGTGCTCAGGCCCCATTGCTGGCTGATGGTCGGCCATTGCGGGGGTCTGCGGCAGACGCAGATCATCGGCGACTATGTCCTCGCCCATGCCTATCTGCGCCAGGATGGCATCCTCGACGAGTTGGTGCCGCCGGACGTACCCGTCCCGGCCCTGGCGGAGGTCCAGGTCGCGCTGCAGGAGGCAGCGGCCGAGGTCACCGGCGAGAAGGGCGACCAGCTCAAAAACCGGCTGCGCACCGGCACCGTGGTGACGCAGGACGACCGGAACTGGGAGCTGCGCTGGACCAAGGAGCGCCGGCGGATCAACCTGTCGCGCGCCATCGCGGTGGACATGGAGTCGGGCACGATCGCGGCCCAGGGTTACCGCTTGCGCGTGCCCTATGGCACGCTGCTCTGCGTCTCCGACAAGCCGCTCCATGGCGAGATCAAGCTGCCGGGCGCAGCCAACGCGTTCTACGAACGCGCCGTCAGCGAGCATCTGCGGATCGGGCTCGCGGCTCTGGAGAAGCTCAAGAAGGCCGGCTCGACGATCCATTCGCGCAAGCTGCGCAGCTTTGACGAGCCGCCCTTCCGCTAAAGGCGGCGAGACCGCGGGTCCTACGCGGTGATGCGGTCGATCTCGGCGAGCTCGTCCGCCGTCAGCGCCCAGTCGGCCGCCTTCACATTGGCGGCGATCTGCTCGGGCCTGGTCGCACCGGCAATGACGCTGGAGACGACCGGCTGGGCCGCGAGCCAGGAGAAGGCGAGCTCGACCAGCGTCCTGCCGCGCGCCTCGCAGAAGTCGGTCAGCGCCTCGATCTTCGCCCAGTTCGCCTCGCTGAAGATCTGGCCAGCGCGCTCGGGCAGCTTGGTCAGCCGCGCCCCGTCGGGCATCGGGGCGTTGCGCTTGTACTTACCTGTCAGCGCGCCGTTGGCGAGCGGGAAATAGGGCAGCAGCCCCATGCCGTAATGCTTCAGGGCGGGTATCAGGTCCTTCTCGGCGCCGCGCTTGAGAAGGCTGTACTCGTCCTGTGCCGAGGCGAAGCCGGTCAGGCGCAGATCGCGCGCCGTCCATTGCGCGTCCGCGACCTGCCAGCCCGGCATGTTGGAACAGCCGACATAGCGGACCTTGCCTTGGGTCACGAGATCCTCGAGCGCACGCAGCGTCTCGTCGATGGGCGTGAGCGGGTCGGGCGTGTGGAACTGGTAGAGATCGAGCCAGTCCGTCTTCAGCCGCGTCAAGGATTCCTCGACGGCGCTCATGATGTAGCGGCGGGAACCGCCCTGCCCGCCATGGAACATCTTCATGCCGAACTTCGAGGCCAGGACGATGTCCTTGCGGCGCGCGCCCAGAACCTCGCCCAGCACACGCTCGGATCCCGCCTTCTCGCCATAGATATCGGCGGTGTCGAACAGGGTGATGCCGTGCTCGATCGCGGCATCGACCACCTTGCGCGTGGCCTCGTCGTCGATCCGGCCGCCGAAATTGTTGCAGCCGAGGCCGACGAGCGACACGCGCAGGCCGGAACGGCCGAGATTGCGGAACTGCATGGAACTCTCCCCTCAACGAGAGAGTGAAGAGGACCAGAGCCCGGGAGCGCCGGCAAGGTCGCAGCGAGGCCGTCCCGGCTGCGCCGGACGCAGGGCGGGCGCAGCCGACTCTCAGTGGGACATCAGGCAGCAGACCGGCGTGGTTTCGATCAGGTCGCGCGTCACCCCGCCGAAAATCCATTCACGCAGGCGGCTGTGCCCATAGGCGCCCGCCACGATGAGGTCGGCATTCTGCAGCTTCGCCAGATCGGCGATCTCGGCTGCGACGGTGGCGCTGCTCTTCGGCCGCGTCACCACGCGCGCCGCGATGCCGTATTGCGCGAGATAGCCGCAGACATCCTGCGCGCCGTCATCGGCCGGATCGGCACCGACGGAGAGGACGGTGACGACATCCGCCCGGACGAGGAAGGGCAGTGCATCCTGTACGGCGCGGCGCGACTCGCGTGTGTCCTTCCAGGCGATGACGACGCTTCTTGCCGCGAGCCTCTCCACCTCCTGCGGGACGATCAGGATCGGCCGGCCCAGCTCGAGGACCACGTCCCCCGGGGCGACGCCCATGCGGCCGAGCGGCGGATCGCCGCCGCCCTGGCGGGCGAGAACGACGAGGTCGGCCGCCCGCGATTGGGTGAGGACGAAGCCGGCCGGAGCATCCACTGCGCTGCGCCAGTCCAGCGCCACACCGTCAGCAGCCCGGCGGAACAGGGCCTGAGCCTTGGCGAGATCCTCCTCCATCACGGCGCGGGCATTCTCGACCAGCACTGCATCGACCATCCCGGCGCCGTCCCCGTAATAGGGCAGCTCGAGCTGATCGGCGCCGGTGCCGATGAGGCGGCAGGAGAGGCAGCGGGCCAGCTGTGCGGCAAAGCGGATGGTCGCTTCCGCCCCCGTGCCGAGATGGACGGGAGTCAGGAGCGTGCCGAAGCCGAGGGGCTGGGCGGTGGAGCGGGTGTCTGACATGGACTTCGTCTCCAAGGGCCGGGCTGTCAGGCGCCGGCCGGAGCGGGTGCCGCAACGGCTCGGAGGGCGACGACCTTGTAAGGCCTGAAGTCGCCGTCCTGGTCGCGGATCGAGACATATTCGCCGAGCTGGAAGCGATGGCGGTCCAGCTTGTAACCGACCTCGTCATCGTCGCTGGAGGCGTCGTCATAGTCGATGCCCCAGCTCGCACCGCCCTCGCCGCCGGCGCGGTGCAGCAGCCAGCCATGGCGGTCGGGCTCGTTCGGCGCGAAGCGCCGGACGCGGCATTTGTCGCGAGCGGCATGCCACTCCTCGGCCAGGAGCCGGCCCTCGGCATCGAGCGGCGCGGTGATCTCGTAGCCATCGCGGGCATTGCCCTCGGGCTGGGCGGGCATGCGGCCCAGATGAAGCGTGATGCGGTGAAGCATGATGACGTCTCCTCCGTCGGTGGCCGACGGATCGCACTGTCCCACCGATCGGGAGAAGCCGGGTTGATCCAGCGCAAGGGCGTTGCCGCCGGTTCGGGCATGCTGCCGGCAAGAGCAACCCGTGGAGGATCCGTCATGCCCCTGTCGATCAAGAGCGTTCTCGTCGGCTTCACCGAGGACGGACGCGGCAATCACAGCTCGGCCGTCGCCTACGCGATCTCGCTGTCTCAGGTCGCCGACGCTCACCTGACGCTGGAGGCCGCCTCGATGCGCTATGCGGTGCCGGGCTCGCTGGTGGGCGCCTTCGGTGCCGAGCTGATCGCGCATGAAAACCGCCGCATCAAGGAACTGGCCGAGGCCTTCGCCGAACAATCGAAGGGCCGGGCCGACCTCGCCGGCGTCGTCTGCAGCGTCGAGACCCCGTCCCTCGTCTTCGCCAGTCTTTGCGACCGGCTGCTTGCTCATGCCCGCGTCCACGACGTCACGGTGCTCGACATGGAGACCGATCCGGTTCAGCGCGACCGGGGGCTGATCGAGGCGGCGCTGTTCGACAGCGGTCGCCCCGTCCTCATCGTGCCCCCGGGCTGTGAGCGCCATGCCGGCAAGCGCGTCCTGATCGCCTGGGACGGCGGCTCCTCGGCGGCGCGGGCCGTGGCGGACGCGCTGCCCTTCCTGAAGGAGGCGGAGGAGGTCGAGATCCTCACCGTCACCGGCGAGAAGGATCTGGCCGGCCTGCTGCCAGGCGCGGACCTCGCCCCGCATCTGGCCCGCCACGGCATCAAGGTGAGCGTCCGCAATGTCGCGCTCGGCGAGGCGGATGTCGCCAGCGAGATCCGCCAGGCGGCCAGCGGCTTCGCCGCCGATCTGATCGTCTGCGGCGCCTACAAGCATTCGCGCCTGCGCGAATGGCTGCTCGGCGGCGTGACGCAGTCCTTGCTGCAGGAATGCCGCCTGCCGATCCTGATGAGCCACTGAGCGCGGCGGTTCCTTCCGAAACGACGAAGGGCGGGCCTTGCGGCCCGCCCTTCGCAATCCTCCGGAGCGCCCGGTTCAGGCGACGTCCTGCTTCATCTTCTGCGAGCGCTTGCGCTCGTTGGGGTCGAGGATCGCCTTGCGCAGGCGGATCGACTTCGGCGTCACCTCGACCAGCTCGTCATCGTCGATCCAGGCCAGCGAACGCTCCAGCGTCATCCGGATCGGCGGGGTCAGGCGCACGGCCTCGTCCTTCGAGGTGGTGCGGATGTTGGTGAGCTTCTTGCCCTTGAGCACGTTCACCTCGAGATCGTTCTCGCGGGTGTGCTCGCCGACGATCATGCCCTGATAGACCTTCCAGCCGGGCTCGATCATCATCGGGCCGCGATCCTCGAGGTTCCACAGCGCATAGGCCACGGCCTCGCCGGTTTCCATCGCGATCAGCACGCCGTTGCGGCGGCCGCCGATCTCGCCCTTGTAGGGCATGTAGTCATGAAACAGGCGGTTCATGATCGCGGTGCCGCGGGTGTCGGTCAGCAGCTCGCCCTGATAACCGATCAGTCCGCGGGTCGGGGCGTGGAAGGCCAGGCGCAGGCGGTTGCCGCCGGAGGGGCGCATCTCCAGCATGTCGGCCTTGCGCTCGGACATCTTCTGCACGACGACGCCGGAATGCTCCTCGTCGACGTCGATGATGACCTCCTCGATCGGCTCGAGCAGCTGGCCGCTCTCGTCGCGCTTCAGCACGACGCGCGGACGCGAAATGCCGAGCTCGAAGCCCTCGCGGCGCATCGTCTCGATCAGGATGGCGAGCTGGAGTTCGCCGCGTCCGGAGACGATGTAGCTGTCCTTGTCGGTCGCCTCTTCGACGCGCAGCGCGACATTGCCCTCCGCCTCCTTGAGCAGGCGGTCACGGATGACGCGGGTCGTGACCTTGTCGCCTTCCGTGCCGGCCAGCGGCGAGTCGTTGACCATGAAGGTCATCGAGACGGTCGGCGGGTCGATCGGCTGGGCCTTGATCGGCTCGGTGACGGACGGGTCGCAGAAGGTGTCGGCGACGGAGCCCTTCACCAGACCGGCGATCGAGACGATGTCGCCGGGGATCGCTTCCTCGATCGGCGTGCGCTCGAGGCCGCGGAAGGCGAGGATCTTGGTGATGCGGCCGGTCTCGACGGTCGAGCCGTCGCCGGAGAGCACCTTGATGGTCTGGTTCGGCTTGGCCGAGCCGGAGACGACGCGGCCGGTGATGATGCGGCCGAGATAGGGGTTGGCCTCGAGCAGCGTGCCGATCATGCGGAACGGGCCTTCCTCGACGCGCGGCTCCGGCACATGGCTGAGGATGAGGTCGTACATCGGGGCGAGGCCCTGGTCCTGCGGACCCGCCGGATCATGCGCCATCCAGCCCTGCTTGCCCGAGCCGTAGAGGATCGGGAAATCGAGCTGCTCGTCGGTAGCGTCGAGGGCGGCGAAGAGATCGAAGACCTCGTTGATGACCTCCTGGACACGGGCGTCGGGCTTGTCGACCTTGTTGATCGCCACGATCGGACGCAGGCCGAGCTTCAGCGCCTTGGAGACCACGAACTTGGTCTGCGGCATCGGACCCTCGGCGGCGTCGACCAGGACGATGGCCGAATCGACCATGTTCAGGATGCGCTCGACCTCGCCGCCGAAATCGGCGTGGCCGGGGGTGTCGACGATGTTGATGCGCGTATCCTTCCAGACGACCGAGGTCGCCTTGGCGAGGATGGTGATGCCGCGCTCCTTTTCCAGATCGTTGGAGTCCATCACGCGCTCGATGACGCGCTGGTTGTCGCGGTAGGTGCCCGACTGCTGCAGCAGCTGGTCGACGAGCGTGGTCTTGCCGTGGTCGACGTGGGCGATGATGGCGATATTGCGCATGGACATGCGGGAAGGGCCTTTGTCATGGCCACAAGCCGGCGAGGATCGAAGCCCTGCCGGCGCAGCCCGTCTCGAGGAAACTGGAATTCGCTGCGCTGCACATAAACGCTGACGGGCGTTTGGGCAACCACGAAGGGCCCGCAGCCGCGGCGCAGGGTGAATCGCGGGCGGTTTCCGCCCGTCAGATCTGGACGGCGGCCGCCCGGATCTTCGCCTCGACGACCGCGCGGCTGACCTGGTCGAAGACCAGACGGTAGGCGGCGATGGCCGAGGAATCGAGATTGCCCTCGCCGAAATCGCCGAGGACCTCGAGCAGAATGGCATCGGCTTGGGCGCGGTAGTTGTCGAGCGCCTCGAGATCGGTCGTCGCGCGGATCTGCGGCAGGATCGCCAGAAGCCGGTCGAGCCCCATCATGGCTTGGCGGCGGCGGGCCGCGCTCTCGCGCCCGAGCAGACCGGCCGCGCCGGTTCCCAGGAGCGAGAGTCCCATCACGCCGAGATAGAACCAGTCGCCATAGCGTTCGAAGAAGGTCTTCTGCTCGCCATCGATGAAGGCGGCCGCGCCAGCATGGACCGGCAAGGGCGCGTCCTTGTCCGTCGCCGGTGTCTCCAGCGCCTGGATCTGCGGCAGTTCGGCCGCCAGCGTGACCCGTAGGCCGAGCAGGGCGCTGACCAGATTGCCGACGACATCCTCGTCGAGGTCCTGCGCGGCGACGAGGCGCGAGGTCACCGCGATGGTCGGCAGGTTCTCAGAGGGGCGCGGGGGGTCGCCGCCGAGCGCGCCGCGCACGATCTCGCCGGTCTCGATGGTGCGGATGCGGGCCGCCAGCGCGTCCGCCTCGCGGATCGGGATCAGGACGGGGTCCTCGCCCCAGGCCGAGCGCAGCCGCCCGGCGCCGTCCCCGCCCGCCCGCGCGCCCACCGCGTTGACGGTGAAGAAGGCGTCGATGCGCCGTTCTTTCGCCGCGGGCACGATCTCGTCGGGTGTGAGCCCGACAATCTCGACATCCTGCGGGCCGACCTCGTACTGCGCGAGCACCAGCCGGAGCAGGGCGATGTTGCCCTGCGGATTGCGCACGACGCCGACGCGCCGGCCGCGCAGATCGGCGATGCGGCCAATGCCGCTCTCCTTGTCGGTGATCAGGAAGGGAAAGGAGCGGCGGGTGATGAGCGCGGTGTCGGCCTTGGCCGGCAGGGCGATGTCGGGCCGGACGATGGCGAGCTCGGCATCGCCCGCATCGACCTTGCGCGCGCTCTCCTCGGACCCTTCGGTCAGGATCAGGCGCAGACGAATCTGGGATTTCTCGCGGTTCAGGCCCTGTACGAAGCCCGCCGCCATGCGCGCATCCTCCGAGCCGAGCGGCCCGACAGCGAGGCGCAAGGTGCGCGGCTGGCTGACGACATAGAAGACAGCTGCGGTGACGCCGGCGAGCGCCAGCAGCCCCGCGAGAATGGTGAAACCGCGCCGCCCCTTGCCGAACAATCGAGTCCGCCCGCCCTGTCGCCGCTTCGTTTCGCCGGCACTGCCTGGCCGCGCCAGCTTTGCTTCGCCCGTCATCATGTCGCAAGTGCGGCGACGATCACCTTCGTGTAAAGCCGGGCACATGTCCGCTTCCGCCCAGCCCCTCGCCATCAA
Organism: Methylobacterium sp. CCH7-A2; assembly: GCF_001557075.1. Classification (NCBI taxonomy): domain Bacteria; kingdom Pseudomonadati; phylum Pseudomonadota; class Alphaproteobacteria; order Hyphomicrobiales; family Methylobacteriaceae; genus Methylobacterium; species Methylobacterium sp. CCH7-A2. Next base: position 48,941 of record NZ_LSKN01000246.1, on the reverse strand, counting down.
GATCTGCGGCCTCTCGACACCCGAGACGCTGGAGGCCGCGCTGGCGACCGGGGTCGAGATGATCGGCCTCGTCTTCCATCCGAAGAGCCCGCGCTTCGTGCCGCCAGAAGAGGCGGCCGCGCTGGCCGCTATGGCGCGTGGCCGTGCCGAGATCGTGGCGCTGGTCGTCGACCGCGACATCGCCGAGCTCACGGATCTCGTCGAGGCCGTCCGGCCGGACTGGCTGCAGCTGCATGGTCGCGAGACTCCCGAGGCAGTGCGCGCCATCAGGGCCGCGACCGGGCTGCGGGTGATCAAGGCGCTCGGCATCGCGGACCGGCACGATCTCGCCGCCTTCGCCGCCTATCAAGGTATCGCGGACCGTATCCTGCTCGACGCCAAGCCGCCCAAGGACGCCGCCTATCCCGGCGGGCACGGACGGACCTTCGACTGGTCGATCCTGGCGGCGCTCGACCGGACTTCGCCCTTCATGCTATCGGGCGGGCTCGATCCGGTGAATGTCGCGCAGGCCATCGCGATGGCACGGCCCTGGGGCGTCGACGTTTCCTCCGGGGTGGAGCGGGCGCCCGGCGTCAAGGATGTCGACCGGATCACGGAATTCGTCGTCGCGGCCCGCGCCGCGGCGGCCGCAGCAGCAGAGGCAGGCCGGACATGAACGCCCCCCAGAACCCGAACACCTACCGCTCCGGCCCGGACGAGAACGGCCGCTTCGGCCTGTTCGGCGGGCGCTTCGTCGCCGAGACGCTGATGCCGCTCGTGCTCTCGCTGGAGAAGGCCTATGAGGCCGCAAAGGCCGACCCCGGCTTTCAGGCCGAGATGGCGAGCTATCTCAAGCATTATGTCGGGCGGCCCTCGCCGCTCTATTTCGCCGAGCGCATGACCGAGCACCTCGGCGGCGCGAAGATCTATTTCAAGCGCGACGAGCTCAACCACACCGGCGCGCACAAGGTGAACAACGTGCTCGGCCAAATCCTGCTGGCACGGCGCATGGGCAAGAAGCGCATCATCGCCGAGACCGGCGCCGGCCAGCACGGCGTCGCCACCGCCACGCTCTGCGCCCGCTTCGGCCTGGAATGCATCGTCTATATGGGCGCGGTCGACGTCGCGCGGCAGGCGAGCAACGTCTTCCGCATGAAGATGCTCGGCGCCAGCGTGGTGCCCGTGCAGTCCGGCACCAAGACGCTGAAGGACGCCATGAACGAGGCGCTGCGCGACTGGGTGACCAATGTCGCGACGACCTTCTACTGCATCGGCACGGCGGCGGGTCCGCACCCCTATCCCGCGATGGTACGCGACTTCCAGTCGGTGATCGGCAGCGAGACCCGCGAGCAGATGCTGGCGGCGGAGGGCCGCCTGCCGGATTCGCTGATCGCGGCGATCGGCGGCGGTTCGAACGCGATCGGCCTGTTCCACCCCTTCCTCGACGATCCGAGCGTCAGGATGTGGGGCGTCGAGGCGGCCGGCCACGGCCTCTCGACCGCCCAACACGCCGCCTCCCTCACCGGCGGCAAGCCGGGCGTCCTCCACGGCAACCGGACCTATCTGCTGATGGACGACGACGGGCAGATCAAGGACGCGCATTCGATCTCGGCGGGGCTCGACTATCCCGGCATCGGACCGGAGCATGCCTGGCTGCACGACACCGGGCGCGTCACCTACATCTCCGCGACCGATGACGAGGCGCTCTCGGCCTTCCAGCTCTGCTCGAAGCTCGAGGGCATCATCCCGGCGCTGGAGCCGGCCCATGCGCTGGCCAAGGTGATCGAACTCGCCCCGACCCTGCCCAAGGACCACCTGATGGTGATGAATCTGTGCGGGCGCGGCGACAAGGATATCCCGCAGGTGGCGGAAATCCTCGGCGGAATGTGAGCCGAGGACCCGCTGCGACCCGAAAATCGCGCCGCCCCTCTCGACTCCCCGCTCCGATCCGGCAACCATGAGTTGTCCCGGGCCAATCAGGCCCGGGCAGTCTCGTCGTTGCGTGGGGCGGAACCGGGCCAGTGGGGGGCAGCGGTCACGAGGGGCATCCGGATGGTCCGGCGACGGCTTCGGCCGGCCTGCCGGTGGAGATCGCTTTTCTCGCAGGCCGGGGCATTGCGCCGGTCCAACTCGCCGAGGCGGCCCGTCGTGCCGAACGCCGGCGCAGCGAGCCGGCTCGCGAGGTGTTCGCAGCCGGGCTGATCGACGAGGAGAGCTACTACCGCGCGCTGGCGGCCGAGCTCGGCCTGCCCTTCCACGCTGGCCCCTTCGCCCCGAGGCCGGGCGGCGAGCATGAGGCGATCCTGCGCGGCGGCATCGCGCCCGTTCGCTCCGACAGCTCCAGCGGCCCGCGATTCGTGATGGCTCCCGAGGGGCCGGCCCTGCGTGCCATGCTCGAATCCGGGCCGCGCCGGCGCGACGATGTCGCTGTGGTGACGCCGCGACGCTTTCATGCCGCGCTGCGCGAGGCCAATGCGGACAGGCTCGCGCTTCGCGCCGCCAATCTCGATGCGCCCGGCCTCGCACGCGACAGTGCCAGGACCGGCTCGAGCCGAGGCCAGCGGATCGCCGCGACCCTTGCGGCGGCGGCCGTCCTCGCCGGCGCGGTGGTCGCGCCGCTCGAAACCTTCTTCGCGGTGGCGCTGCTGCTGGGGCCGCTCTTTCTCGGGCTGATCCTGCTGCGGCTGGGAGCGGCGATCGAGCAACCTCTTCCCGATCTCTGGCGCCAGCATCGCTGGCGTGTCGACGACAGCCGCCTGCCCGTCTACACGGTCGCGATCCCGCTCTACCGGGAGGAGGCGGTGCTGGCGCAGATGCTCACCGCGCTCAAGAGGCTCGACTATCCGCCGGCGAAGCTCGATATCCGTCTGCTGATCGAGGCGGACGACATCGGCATGCAACGCGCCTTGGCGCGGATCGCGCTGCCGCCGCAGATCGCGGTGACGATCGTGCCTCCAGGCGAACCGCGGACCAAGCCGAGGGCACTGAACCTCGCCTTGATCGAGGCCCGCGGCGCACTGTTCACGATCTTCGACGCCGAGGACATTCCGGATCCGCAGCAGCTGCGCATGGCGGCGGCGCGCTTCCTGCGGGCCCCGGAGGATCTCGCCTGCCTGCAGGCCCGGCTGGTGATCGACCATCCGGAAGAGGGATTGCTGCCAGCCCTGTTCGCGCTGGAATATGCCGGGCTGTTCGAGGTGCTGAACCCGGGCCTGCTGCGCGCGGGACTGCCGATCATGCTGGGCGGCACCTCCAACCATTTCCGTACCGACGCGTTGCGGGCGGTCGGCGGCTGGGACGCCTGGAACGTGACCGAGGATGCCGATCTCGGCGTCAGGCTGGCGCGGGCCGGTTACCGCATGGGCGATCTGCCCTCGCAGACGCGCGAGGAGGCCCCGCTGACGCTGAGGGCCTGGCTGAAGCAGCGCTCGCGCTGGATTAAGGGTTACATCCAGACGCTGGTGACGCATTCACGCGCGCCTATCGCGGTGCTGCGCGAGGCCGGCCCGCCGGCCAGCTTCGCCTTCCTCTCGCTCGGATTGGGGACGATCGTCACCGCGCTGGCCTATCCGGTCTTTGCGGTGGCCGCCTTTCTGGCCTGGCGCGAGGGCTCCCTCTTCGCGCCGACGCATGTCTTCGGCAGCGTGGCCTCGGCACTGGCGGTCGGGGTCTGGCTGTTCGGAGCCGTCGCGCTGTTCCTGCCGCCGGCGCTGGGCGCGCTGCGGCGCGGTTCACCGAAGCTGCTGCTGCTGCTCCCCCTGCTGCCGTTCTACTATGGGCTCGTCTGCATCGCGGCCTGGATGGCGCTGCACGAGTACCGGGCGCGCCGCTTTACCTGGAACAAGACGACCCATGGTCTGGCACGGCGGCGCGCGCCGCTCGCTGAACCCGGCGGCGCTAGAGGTGACGCAGCCATTCCTGCGCCGCCTGCGCCGGCGGCTGTTCGACATTGAAGGCGCCGATGAAGCGGCCGTCCTTGCCCATCAGATAGACCAGTGCAGTGTGGTCCATGGTGTAGTCGTCACCCTGGAGGGGGACCTTGCGGGCATAGGCGCGATAGGCCCGGATCATGGCGTCGATGGCCGGCCTGTCGCCGCTCAGCCCGACGATGCGCGGATCGAAGGAGCCGAGATAGCTCTTCATGATCTCGGGCGTGTCGCGCTCGGGATCGACCGTCACGAAGAGCGCGCGCAGCTTCTCTCCCTTCGGCCCGGCCGCGCGCAGCACCTCCGATATCTCGAAGAGCTTGGTCGGGCAGATGTCCGGGCAGTGGGTGAAGCCGAAGAAGACGAGGAAGGGCGCGCCCTGCAGATCCTTGTCGGTCAGCGACCGACCCTCCTGTGTCGTCAGGGTGAACGGCCCTCCGACGCTCGCCGTACCCGTGCCGGAGGCGCCCTGCCGGCTCGGGGCGAAGGTGATGATGGCGGCAGCGGCGAGGACGAGCGCGCCGGCGAGAAAGACGACGAGGGGCAGGATGAGACGGCGGTTCACGGGAGCGGTCCTGTCGGGAGCCTGGGAGCGGCGCGGCGTTGCGCCTCAGAAACAGGCGACGATGGCGGCGATGAGGCCGTCGGTGAAAAGACGGGCGCCCTCGCGCCACCAGAGCAGCACTCCGGCCAGGAACAGCGTCAGGGCGCCGCCGCAGAGCAGTGCGATGCCGAGCCGCGACGGTGCGGGGTCGGCCGGGGCACTGTCCGTCTGTCCGGTCTCGAGGGGGCTCATTCAGCGGATATAGCGCTCCGGGACGCTCGCCGGAAGCGTCCTCCGCGCCGCACGGCTCGGCGCAGGACGCTCGCGAACGGCGGCAGGGCGATCCGGTTCCGTCGGGCGGCCGGGGTTATTTCGGGAACGTTCGCCTCAGCTTGCCGTTTCTTTGAGCATCAGCGGCCTCGGGCCGCCCTGCCTCACGGAGACCCTACCCATGAAGAAGCTGCTCATCGCGACGATGATCGTCTCGGCGACCTCGTTCGGCGTCCTGGCGCAGACCTCGACGACCTCGCCCATGCCCGCGCCGAAGGCGGAAGCCGACAAGAACGCGCCGCTGCCGGGCGCCAACAGCTTCACCGAGGGGCAGGCCAAGAGCCGGCTCGAAGCCAATGGCTATTCGGACGTCTCCGGCCTGAAGAAGGACGAGAACGGCGTCTGGAAGGGCATGGCCACCCATGCCGGCGCCAAGGTCAACGTCTCCGTCGACTATCGCGGAAACATCGTCCGCAACTGATCCTTCCCATCCACCTGCCTGCTCGGAGGTCACCATGACCCGCACCATCACCCGTTCCTATGACAGCTACGCCATCGCCGCCGACGTGGTCGAGAAGCTCGAGACCGCCGGCATTCCGGCCTCGGACATCAGCCTCGTCGGCCGCAATGAGCGCGGCGAAGAGAGCAACGCCGCCGAGGGCGCCGGCATCGGCGCCGGCGTCGGCGGCGCCGCTGGCCTGCTGGCCGGGCTCGGCATGATCGCCATCCCAGGCATCGGCCCGGTCGTCGCGGCAGGCTGGCTCGCCGCCACAGCGGCTGGCGCCGTCGCGGGTGCCGCCGCCGGCGGCCTCGTCGGCTCCTTCATCAATGCCGGCGTCGACGAGGAGGATGCGCATTACTATGCCGAGACCGTGCGACGCGGCGGCAGCGTCGTCTCGGTCAAGACGAGCGAGTCGCAGGCCCCGGCCGCCGAAGCGATCATGGATGGCGCCACGCCGATCGATCGCGACGCTCGCCTCGCCCAGTATCGCCAGGAAGGCTGGTCGCGCTTCGACGAGAAGGCCGAGCCCTACCGCGCCACCGCGCCGGTGATCTGATCTCGCATCCGATCACGACGACAACCTCCGGGGCTCGCGCCCCGGAGGTTTTTTGTATGGGAACGCCATACAGGCACCTGTCGGCACGAAAACGCAGAGCCGGCGGCCTTGCGCCGGGCGAAGCCGCCGCTACCCTCGCCTTTTGCCAGGACCATCATGAGGGCAGGTCTTCTGATGGGCGGCAGACAGGCAGGCCGACCCGACGATGAACACCGATGAAGCCGCCTATTTCGAACGCCTGCGTCAGCTTCAGAGCGCGGCATGGCCGCCTGGGATCGCCCGCGATCCGCATTACCCCCTCGGCCCCATCGCGATCAGCGACCATCTGCGCGAATGGGCTCGGCGTCAGCCGGACAAACCAGCCTGCATCTTCTACGGACGCGCCATCACCTATCGCGAACTCGACGATCTGAGCGACCGCTTCGCAGGACTGCTGCACGAACATGGCGTGCGGCAGGGAGACCGGGTGGCGGTCTATCTGCCTAACTGCCCGCAATTCATCCTGGCCTTCTTCGGCATCCTCAAGCTCGGTGCGGTGCATGTGCCCGTGAACCCGATGTTTCGCGAAGCCGAACTCGCCTATGAACTCAACGATACGGGCGCGCGGGCCATTCTCTGCCTCGACAGCCTGATGCCACCGCTTCGGCAGGTGCGCGACCGGACGCAGGTTGAAGCCGTCTTCGTGACGAGTTTCGCCGAGATGCTGCCCGCCGAACCGAGCTTTCCCGTGCCCCCAGCGCTGGTGCAGCCCAAAGTCGCTTGCGAGGATGCCATCGATCTGCTGCCGGCGCTGGCCCGTGTGACGGCGCCGGCTCCCGCCTTCGCGCCGGATCTCGATGCGGTCGCTGCGCTGAACTATACCGGCGGCACGACGGGCATGCCGAAGGGCTGCATCCACACCCAGCGTGACATGCTCTACACCGCAGGAACGTCCCTGGCGGCGAGCTTCCAGCTCTCGCCCGACGATGTGGTGCTGAATTTCGTACCGATCTTCTGGATCGCCGGCGAGGACACCGGGCTGCTCTTTCCACTCGTCGCGGGCGCGACCCTCGTTTTGATGGCGCGCTGGGATGCGGTGGGCTTCATGACGGCGGTGGAGCGCCACAAGGCGAGCTTCGCCTATCTGCTCGTCGATAACGCGGTGGAAATTCTCGACCACCCCCGGACGCCATCCTTCGACCTAACCTCGCTGCGCAAGGTGCGCGTCTCGTCCTTCGTGAAGAAGCTCAATCCGGATTTTAGGGCCCGCTGGCGGGCACTGACGGGGGCCGACATGATCGAGGCCGCCTGGGGGATGACCGAAACCCACACGATGGACAGCTTCACCATCGGCATGCAGCAGGACAATTTCGACCTGCTGTCGCAGCCGGTCTTCGTCGGTCTGCCGGTGCCCGGCACCGATTTCAAGATCTGCGATTTCGACAGCGGCGCGCTGATGCCGTTGGGCGAGACCGGCGAAATCTGCGTGCGCACGCCTTCGCTGTTCAAGGGCTACTGGAACAAGCCCGAAGCCAGCGCCGAGGCGATCCGCAACGGCTTCCTGCATACGGGCGACATCGGTGTCATCGACGAGCAGGGCTATCTGCACTTTCTCGGGCGCCGCAAGGAGATGCTCAAGGTCAAGGGCATGAGCGTCTTCCCGGCCGAGATCGAGGCCATGCTCGGCCAGCATCCCGACATCGCCGGATCGGGCGTGATCGGCCGCGAGGATGCCGAGCGCGGGCAGGTGCCGGTCGCCTTCATCGCGCTTGGCGAACAGGCGGTGGGGCTGGACGAAGCGGCGCTCTCGGCCTGGTGCCGCGAGCGCATGGCCGGTTACAAGGTGCCCGAAATCAGGCTGGTCAAGGCCTTGCCAATGACGGCGACCGGCAAGGTCAAGAAGGAGGAGCTGCGAACCCTGCTGTGAGGGTCGCAGCCTGGCCCACGCTGTCGTCGCCAGCGCTTCATCGCAGATCGTCAGGAACAAATGTTGGAGCGGGCGATCGGGATCGAACCGACGACATTCAGCTTGGGAAGCTGACGTTCTACCACTGAACTACGCCCGCATGCGTCGGCGCGGCCCGGGGGCGGCGCGAAGCAGCATGTTCATAGCGCCTGATGCGGCGGGTGTCATCCGGGAATCGCGGGCGGCGCCATGCCAGGCGGCGTGCCGCGCTCAGTCGTGAAAATGCTTGGAGAGCTTGAGCGCCTGGCCCTGATAGTTCGACTTCAGCCCGGCGCCATAGAGCGCGGCGGGGCGGCTCGCCATCGCCTCATAGACCAGCCGGCCGACGATCTGGCCGTCCTCGATGATGAAGGGCACGTCGCGCGAGCGCACCTCGAGCACGGCGCGCGCGCCCTGCCCGCCGGCCCCGCTATGGCCGAAGCCGGGGTCAAAGAAACCGGCGTAATGCACGCGGAACTCGCCGACCAGCGCGTCGAAGGGCGTCATCTCCGCGGCATAATCCGGCGGGACATGCACGGCCTCCTTCGAGGCGAGGATGTAGAACTGGCCGGGATCGAGGATGAGCGCGCGCGAGCCGTCGCTGGGGATCGGCTCCCAGAATTCGGAAGCGCGGTAGGCACCGACGCGGTCGACGTCGATCAGCGCGGTGTGGTGCTTGCCGCGATAGCCGATCAGCCCGCCGAAGCCCGAGAGATCGACGCTGACGGCGACGCCGCCCTGGAAGGAAGGCTCGGCCGCCGTGACCAGCGTCTCGCTTTGATGAAGCTCGCCGAGCGCCCGGTCGTCGAGCCGGCTCTCGCCGGCGCGGAAGCGGATCTGCGAGAGGCGCGAGCCCGAGCGCACCAGCACCGGGAAGGTGCGCGGCGAGATCTCGATGAAGAGCGGCCCCTCATAGCCGTCCTCGACCAGATCGAATTCGCGGGCGCGGTCGGTGATGACGCGGGTGAAGACGTCGAGCCGGCCGGTCGAGCTCTTCGGGTTGGCCGCCGCCCGCAGGCCGGCGGGGAGCTTCAGCCCCTCCATCAGCTCGGCGATGTAGACGCAGCCCGTCTCCAGCACAGCGCCGCGAGTCAGGTCGATCTCGTGCAAGGCGAGCTCATCGAGCCGGCGCCTGACCGTCCGGTCCGGCCCCGGCAGGAAGCTGGCGCGGACGCGATAGGCCTTCTCCCCAAGGCGCAGATCGAGGCTGGCGGGCTGGATCTGTCCTTCGGCCGGCGGCTGGGCGAGGCGGATCGCCCCCGCCTCGACGAAGGCCTGGATGCAGTGGTCGGGCTGGATGCCGGGCTGGAAGGTCAGCATGCGAAATCCCGGAAGGACAATCGGTCACGCCTAGCGAAGCCCGACGCAAAGGCCAAGCGCGGACGCCGCCGCGAGGATGCGCGGAAGCGGGTTGTCCACGCGAGATTGACCGGCTGCGGCATTGACCCTTCCGCCCCGGCGTCGCTAACAAGTCTGCGGCCCGCCGGGCCGGGCGCATCAGGGACGGAGCCGTTCGCGATGTATCAGGCTGAGACGCAGGGCGTGCGGGTCACCGCCGTGCCGAGCTTCATGGAGGGCGAATCCTCCCCGGCGCAGGGCCGCTATTTCTGGGCCTATACTATCGAGATCCTCAATCTCTCGGCGCAGACCGTGCAGCTGATGAGCCGGCACTGGTTCATCACCGACGGGCGGGGCGAGGTCCATGAGGTGCGCGGCGAGGGCGTCGTCGGGCAGCAGCCGGTGCTGCGGCCGGGCGAGAGCTACAGCTACACCTCCGGCTGCCCGCTGATGACGCCGGACGGCTCGATGCGCGGCTTCTATGCCATGCTGGCGGAGGACGGCACGATCTTCGATGTCGAGGTGCCGCTGTTTCCGCTCGATTCCCCTTATGTGAAGAAGGTCCTCCATTGACCCTGTCCGCCTCCACGGGCCAGCGCCTGGCGCCGCTCGACATGCTCGCCCGGCTCGTCGCCTTCGATACGGTGAGCCACAAATCCAATCTGGAGCTGATCGCCTTCGTCGAGGACTATCTCGCGAGCTGGGGCGTCTCCTCGATCCGCATCCCGAACGCCACCGGCGACAAGGCGGCGCTGTTCGCCACGATCGGTCCCCCGGACCGGGGCGGCATCCTGCTCTCGGGGCACACCGACGTGGTGCCGGTGGAGGGCCAGGCCTGGAGCCGCGACCCGTTCACGCTGCATATCGAGGATGGCAAGGCCTATGGCCGCGGCGCGGTCGACATGAAGGGTTTCATCGCTCTGGCGCTGGCGCTCGTGCCGGATTTCCTGGCGGCGGATCTCAAGACGCCGATCCACCTCTTCTTCTCCTATGACGAGGAGGTGACCTGCCTCGGCGTCGTCGACGGCATCGCCCGCATGGGCGTGGATCTGCCGAAGCCCCGCGCCGTCATCGTCGGCGAGCCGACCTCGCTCGAACTCGCCGACGCCCATAAGGGCATCCGCACCTTCTTCACCACCATCACCGGCGCCGCCGCCCATTCCTCCAAGCCGCATCTGGGGGCGAGTGCCGTTCATGGCGGCATCCGGCTCTCGGCCGGGCTCGTGGCGATGGCCGACGAGCTGGAGGCCAGGCCCGACGGCAGCGGGCGCTTCGATCCGCCCTACGACACCGTCCATGTCGGCAAGTTCCATGGTGGCATCGCCCGCAACATCCTGGCCGATCGCTGCGACCTCTCCTGGGAGGTCCGCACGCTGCCGGGCTCCGATCCGGAGGACGTGCCGGCGCGCTTCGCCGCTTTGTCGCAGCAGGTGCTGGAGCGCATGCGCAAGACCGCGCCCTCGGCGACGATCGAAACCGTCATGAGCTCGGACGTGCCGGGGCTGGCGCCCGATCCGGGCTCGGAGGCCGAGACGCTGGTGATGCGGCTCGCCGGCCGCAACCGCACGATCGCGGTCGCCTATGCGACGGAGGCCGGGCATTTCCAGCGCGCGGGGCTGCCGACGATCGTCTGCGGGCCGGGCTCGATCGACCAGGCGCATCAGCCGGACGAGTACATCACGCTGGAGCAGTTCGCCGCGGGCGAGGCCTTCATGCGCAAGCTGATGGCGGAGTGCAGGGGGTAGGGTCCGCGCGGCGGCGACCTATCCGGCCGCCGCCTCCGCCTCGATCAGCCCGACCAGTTCGTCGAGCGCCGACAGCCGGGCGAGGCGGCGATAGCGCGGCGCGCCGACCGGCTCTTCGGCATGCTCCAGCGCCCAGGTCAGCTCGTGCGGGATGTGGACGGCCCAGGAGCCGGCGGCAAGCGCCGGCAGAACGTCCGATTTCAGCGAATTGCCGACCATCATCGCGCGCTGCGGGCCGTCGCCATGCCGCTCGAAGATGCGGCGATAGACCTCCGGCGTCTTGTCGCTGACGATCTCGACGCCGTGGAACAGCTCGCCGAGGCCGGACTGCGCCAGCTTGCGCTCCTGGTCGAAGAGATCGCCCTTGGTGATCAGGACAAGGCGATGCGTAGAAGCGAGCCGCTCCAGCGTCTCGCGCGCCTGCGGCAGGGTCTCGACCGGATGGGCCGCCATCTCGCGGCCGGCGGCCAGGATCTCGCCGATGACGGAAGCCGGCACGGTGCCGTCGGTGATCTCGATCGCGGTCTCGATCATCGAGAGCACGAAGCCCTTAATGCCGAAACCGTAGAAGGCGAGGTTGCGGCGCTCGGCCTCGAGCAGCCGCCCGGAGATTTCGGCCGCAGCGCCATGGGCACCAAGCAAAGCGACGAAGCGCTCCTCGGTCAGGCGGAAGAAGCGCTCGTTCTGCCAAAGGGTGTCGTCGGCGTCGAAGCCGATCGTGGTGATGGGGCGCGTCATCGATCCCGCTCCCTTCGGCCGTCGATCAGGCTTCGGCGGACATGCCGTCCTCGACCTCGCCGGGTGTAAAGACATAACGCCGCGAGCAGAATTCGCAGGTCACGGCGAGCTGCCCGTCATCGGCGACCATCGCCTTGCGATCCTCCGGCGAGAACCCGCGGAGCATGCCGAGCACACGCTCGCGCGAGCAGCGACACTCCTCGCGGACCAGAACCGGCTCGAAGACGCGGGCGCCGCGCTCGTGGAAGAGCCGGTAGAGCAGCCGCTCGCTCTCCAGCAGCGGGTCGAGCAGCTCGTGATCCTCGATCGTCTCGACGAGCGAGCGCGCTTCCGTCCAGGCGTCGTCATCGATGCCGTCCGGATCCGAGGCGGTCAGGATCTCGTGGCCCTGCGGCGCATCGCCGGGATGGATGTCGGCGGCCCGCAGCCGGTCGATGGAATGCGGCATGAACTGCACGAGCAGCCCGCCGGCGCGCCATTGCCGGCCTTGCCCGGTGACGATCGAACCGACGCCGAGGCGCACCCGGCTCGGAATCTGCTCGGACTGGCGGAAATACTGGTGCGCCGCCTCTTCCAGGCTCTGGCGCGTCAGCGCCACGAGGCCCTGATAGCGCGTGGCGACGGAGCCCTGGTCGACCGTCATGGCGAGGTGGCCCTCGCCCAGCAGATCGCCCGTCGAGAGCAGGCCTGCGGCCTCGGCCTCCGCCAGCCGCTCCGCATCGAAATGGGCGACGGCGCGGTAGACATCCGGCGCGTTGAAATCGACGACGAGCATCGAGATCGGCCCATCGCTCTTGGTCTGGAGCTGGAAGCGGCCCTCGAACTTCAGCGCCGTGCCGAGCAGGACGGTCAGAGCCGCCGCCTCGCCGAGGACTCGCGCCACGGCGTCGGGATAGCCATGCCGCGCGAGGATGGTGTCGATCGAGCTGCCGAGCCGCACGACACGGCCGCGCACGTCGAGATCGGGCACGGTGAAGGGGACGACGCGATCGTCCAGCGCCGAGACCTCCGCGCCGCTGTCAGTGCCGTCCATCAGGCGGAGACCCCGCCGAAGCACCAGGCGAGGATGCCCTTCTGCGCATGCAGGCGGTTCTCGGCCTCGTCGAAGACGGCCGATTGCGGGCCGTCCATGACGGCGTCGGTGACCTCCTCGCCGCGGCTGGCCGGCAGGCAGTGCATGAAGATGGCGTCCTTCTCGGCCCGGCCGAGCAGGCGCTCATCGACCTGGTAGGGCCTCAGCAGGTTGTGACGCGTGCCTTCCTCGTCGCCCATCGAGACCCAGCAATCGGTGATGACGCAGTCGGCCCCCTCGACGGCGGCCTCCGGCTTCGTGCTCAACGACAGCCGGGCGCCCTGGTCCTTCGCCCAGGCGAGCAGAGCCGGCGGCGGCGCCAGCTCCTCCGGCGTCGCGATGGCCAGTTCGAAATCGAGCCGGCCGGCGGCGTGGATCCAGGAGGTCAGCACGTTGTTGGTGTCGCCCGTCCAGGCGATGCGCTTGCCCCTGATCGGCCCCTTGCGTTCCTCGAAGGTCATGACGTCGGCCATGACCTGGCAGGGATGCTGGCGCTTGGTCAGCCCGTTGATCACCGGAACGGTAGCATGCTCCGCCATCTCGACCACGGCGTCATGGTCGAGCATGCGGATCATGATGGCGTCGACATAGCGCGAGAGCACGCGGGCGGTGTCGGCGATGGTCTCGCGCTCGCCGAGCTCGATCTCGCGACCGGTCACCATCATCGGCGAGCCGCCGAGTTCGCGGATCCCGACATCGAAGGAGACGCGGGTGCGCAAGGATGGCTGTTCGAAGACCATCGCCACGACCTTGCCCTCGAGCAGACGGTCGGCGGCGGCCGCCGGGGTGCGGCGGCGAGCCTTGATCTCCTCGCCGGCGCGCAGGATGGCGCGCAACTCGGTCGCGGAGAAATCGGAGAGATCGAGGAAATGGCGCGTCACGGGCGCATCCTTCGCTTGCCTGATGGGGGCGGGGCCGGAGCGGGCCGGCTCTATTCAGCCGCGGGCCGCTTCAGCGAGGCTTCGACGGCGCTCGCGGCGCGGTCGAGACGCGCGACGGCCTCAGTGACATCGGCCTCGCCGATGATCAGCGGCGGCAGCAGGCGCACGACATTGTCGCCGGCGCCGACGACGAGAAGGCCGGCGGCGCGGGCCTCGGTGACGAAATCGGTGTTCGGCGTGTGCAGCTTCAGGCCGAGCATCAGGCCCTCGCCGCGGATTTCGGCGATGACCTGCGGATGCCTGTCCTTGAGCTCGGCCAGCGACTGCTTCAGACGCAGCGCGATCTGCCCGACCTTCTCAATGAAGCCCGGCGCCAGCACGACGTCCAGCACCGCATTGCCGACCGCCATGGCGAGCGGGTTGCCGCCGAAGGTCGTGCCATGCGTGCCCAGCGTCATGCCAGAGGCAGCCTCTTCCGTGGCGAGGCAGGCGCCCATCGGAAAGCCGCCACCGATGCCCTTGGCGATCGACATGATGTCGGGCGTCACGCCCGAGAGCTCATGGGCGAAGAACTTGCCGGTGCGGCCCACGCCGGTCTGGATCTCGTCGAAGATCAGCAGCAGCCCGCGCTCGTCGCAGAGCGTGCGCAGGCCGCGCAGGCATTGCGGCGGCACCGAGCGCAGACCGCCCTCGCCCTGGATCGGCTCGATCATGATCGCGGCCGTCTCATCGGTGATCGCGGCCTCGAGCGCCGCATGGTCGCCGAACGCGACCTGGTCGAAGCCGTCGACCTTGGGCCCGAAGCCTTCGATGTATTTCTGCTGGCCGCCGGCCGCGATCGTCGCCAGCGTGCGGCCGTGGAAGGCGCCCTCGAAGGTGATGATGCGGTAGCGCTCGGGATGGCCCTTCGCGGCATGGTATTTCCGCGCCATCTTGATGGCGGCCTCATTGGCCTCGGCCCCCGAATTGGCGAAGAAGACGCGCTGCGCGAAGGTCGCCTCGCAGAGGCGCCGCGCCAGCTTCTCGCCCTCCGGCATCGTGTAGAGGTTGGAGGTGTGCCAGATCTTCCCGGCTTGGGTCGTCAGCGCCTCGACCAGATGCGGATGGGCGTGGCCGAGCGCATTGACCGCGATGCCCGCGCCGAAATCGAGATAGCGGGTGCCGTCGGCGGTGATCGACCAGGGACCTTCGCCCCGCTCGAAGGCGACGGGCGCGCGCGCATAGGTCGGCAGCAGGACGGAGGGAGCGGCGGAAGCGGAAACGGGGGCAGAGGCCATGGGATGCGATCCTCGCGACGGCGATGGTGAAAACGGAATGGCGCCGGACTGAAAACGGTGGTCCGGGCGAGACGGCGCCAAAAGGGTGGCGGCCGAACGCGACCCGGCGACGACGTTATCGTCGCAGCCAGAGTCCGGTTTCTCGTCGCGCCGTCATCCGCATCGCTGCAAAGCCCTGATCCGCAAAACATAAGCGCCGCCCGAGAGGGCGGCGGCGTCGTTGCCGAACTATGCTAAAGGGCGCCGCCTCTGTCAATTCCGCAGCGGCCCGGCCCAGATTCCGCTGCCGGGAGGCAGTGTTGCCGAAAGGATTCGGTTTCGGGCGGATCGTCGAATCGACTGGGGAAAAAGCGATTTCCGATTCGCCGACTCTTGTCGCCGAGTCAGGGCATCTTGTAGGGTCGGCTTCGTCAGATACGACATTTCGTGCGGCGACCCCAGTATCCGTCAGTTTCGACTGTCACGGCTCCCGTCTTCGACGGGCGCCGGGGATATCGGATTCCGCCACGATCCGCCCATAGGACGGCTCCGCCAGGGGCCGGCCGAGATGACAGGTGAGCCGATGAACGAAGCCGGAGCATGGACGGAAGAGCGCGTCGAGCTTTTGAAGAAGCTCTGGAGCGACGGGCTCAGCGCCAGCCAGATCGCCGCCGAGCTCGGCAGCGTGACCCGCAACGCGGTGATCGGAAAGGTCCATCGCCTCGGCCTCTCCGGGCGCGCCAAGAACCCGGCCGCCGCAAGCACCCCGCGCGCGGCCGCCCCCCGCAAGGCCCCGACCCGCTCGCCGAGCCATCCGATGGGCGGCCCGTCGTCCAATCCGGGCGCGATGACGCGCGGCGCCAATGCGCTCGCGCCGCAATATGCGCCCGAGCCGGAGGCCCAGGCCGAGCCGGAGCCTGCCCCGTCGGAGGATGTGGTGATCCCCTTCTCCGAGCGCGTCACCATCATGGATCTGCGCGAATATATGTGCCGCTGGCCGATGGGTGACCCGACGACCGCTGAGTTCCGCTTCTGCGGCAGCCGCTCGCAGACCGGACTGCCCTATTGCAGCTACCATTCCCGCATCGCCTATCAGCCGGCGGCAGACCGCCGCCGCGATCGCAGCAAGGTTCGCGCCTGAGCGCAGCGCCTTCGTCTGATGCAGAAAAGCCGGCCTCGCGGCCGGCTTTTTCGTTGCGTGGACGCGGCCTCAGCGATGCTGGCGCCGGCCCAGCATTTCGAGGCGGCGGCTCCAGCGCGAGAGGGCGAAGCAGATCAGCCAGTAGATCGAGCCCGAGAAGACATAGGCTTCCATGTTCATGCCGACCCAGGCGGGGTCGGCCAGCGAGGCCTGGGCGATGCCGAGCAGGTCGAGGATCGAGACGACGAGCACGAGCGTCGTGTTTTTCACCAGCGCGATGAATTCGTTCGTCATCGCAGGCAGCGAGATCCGCAGTGCCTGGGGCAGGATGATCAGCCCCGTCGCCTTCCAGTAGGTCAGGCCGAGCGCGGTCGCGGCCTCGCGCTGGCCGGGAGGCAGCGCCTGCAGGCCCCCGCGCACCGCTTCGGCCATATAGGCCGCGATGACGAGGCCGAGCCCGATGACGGCGCGCGCCAGCCGGTCGATGCCGACGCCGCCGGGCAGGATCAGCGGCAGCAGGAGCGAGGCGAGGAAGATCACCGCGATGATCGGCACGCCGCGCCAGAACTCGATGAAGAGCACGCTGACCAGCCGGACCACCTTCAACTGCGACTGGCGCCCGAGCGCGAGCAGGATGCCGAGCGGGATCGCGATCAGGCTGGCATAGACCGAGATGAACAGGGTCAGCATCAGCCCGCCCCATTCGCGCGTCTCGACCCAGCGCAGGCCGAAGCCGCCCGCGAGCAGCCAGATCCCGAGAGGCGGCAGCACGACCAGCGTTGCGATCGCCAGTTTCAGTCTGAGGCGCTGCGGGGCGAGGACGATAGCCGCAATGGCGAGCACGAAGAGGATGCCGGCGAGATCGGCGCGCCAGCGTTCGCCCTGCGGGTAGAGCCCGTACATGAACTGGCCGAAGCGCGCCTTCACGAAGACCCAGCAGGCGCCCCCGGCGGTGCAGTCGGCGCGCGTCGTGCCGCGCCAGCTCGCATCGATCAGCGCCCAGCGGATGATCGGGATCGCGAGCCAGGCGATCGCCGCCGCCAGCAGCAGGGTGACCACGGCCGTGGCGGGCGTGCCGAACAGGCGCTGGCGCCAGAGGGAGACGGAGGCCGCGCTCATCGCGTCACCAGGGCGATGCGGGCGTTGTACCAGTTCATGAAGGCCGAGACGGCGAGCCCGATGACGAGATAGACGGCGAGCGTCATCGCGATGATCTCGATCGCCTGGCCGGTGTTGTTAAGCGCCGAGCCCATGAACAGGCTGACCACGTCGGGATAGGCGATGGCCGCGCCGAAGGACGAGTTCTTCAGCACGTTGAGATACTGGTTGGTCAGCGGCGGGATCATCACCCGCAGCGCCTGCGGGATGACGACGAGCCTGAGGATGCGGCCCGGGCGCAGGCCGAGTGCCGCGGCCGCCTCGGTCTGGCCGCGGGGCACGGCCTGGATGCCGCCGCGCACGATCTCCGCGATGAAGCCCGCCGTATAGGTGACGAGCGCCGCCAGCAGGGCGACGAATTCGGGGATCACGACGAAGCCGCCCCGGTAGTTGAAGCCGCGCAGCACGGGCACGTCCCAGCCCGTCGCCAGGCTCGCCCAGGTCACGGCGAGCGCCGGCAGAAGCAGCACAAGCCCGACACCGACCGCCACAACCGGCGCGTCCTGTCCCGTGCGCTCCTTGCGGCGACGGGCCCAGGCGGCGACCAGCGCCTGAGCGATCCAGGACAGAAGGATCGCCGCGACCGCCCAGCGGAACACGCCGGGCGCCTCGGGCAGCGGGATGGTGAGGCCGCGATTGTTGAGGAAGGCGACGCCGAAGACGCTGACGCTGTCGCGCGGCGCGGGCAGGGCGGCGATGACGCCGAAATACCAGAACAGCACGAAGAAGAGCAGCGGGATGTTGCGGACGAACTCGATATAGGCGCCGGCGATCGTCGAGAGCAGCCAGTGCGAGGAGAGCCGCGCGATGCCGACGAGGAAGCCGAGCGCGGTGGCGAGAGCGATGGCGACGACCGTCACCAGCAGGGTGTTGGCGACGCCGGCCCAGAACAGGTCCAACACGGTGCTGGAGCGGGTGTAGCCCGTCAGCACGAAGGGCACGTCGATGCCCGAATTGCGCCAGAGGAAGTCGAAGCCCGAGGCGATGCCGGCCTTGACCATGTTCTCCGAGGCGTTGCGCACGAAGAACACGGTCAGGGCCGCGAGCCCGAGCAGCAGCGCGGCCTGATAGACCACGTCGCGCACGCGCTTGTCGTTGAGGAGGGCGAGGGCTCTGGTCAAGAAGCGGCGCCAAGGGATCGTTGGGCGTCATTCTCGGGCGCAGCGTCGCTGCGACCCGAGAAGCTCATGACGCGGAGGCTGGTTTCCGAGATGGTCGGGTCAAGCCCGACCATGACGAGAGGCTCTCACTGGAAGGGCGGGGTGAAGAGCAGGCCGCCCTTGGTCCAGAGCTGGTTCTGGCCGCGCTCGAGCTTCAGCGGCGAGCCCATGCCGACGGTGCGCTCGAAGCTCTCGCCGTAATTCCCGACCTGCTTGATGGCGTTGTACATCCAGTCGTTGGAGAGCCCCATCATCGCGCCGAAATTGCCCTCGACGCCGAGCAGGCGGCGGACTTCCGAGTTTTTCGAGCTCGCCTTCATCTGGTCGACATTGGCGGAGGTGACGCCCAGCATCTCGGCGGCGATGGTGCCGTTCAGCACCCAGCGCACGATGAGCTGCCAGCGCTCGTCGCCCCAGCGGGTCACGGGGCCCTGCGGATCGTTCGAGATCGGCTGGGTCAGGATGATGTGGTCGCCGGGGACCTTGAGCTTGACGCGCTGGCCGGCGAGCGCGCCGACGCCGGCGGTGTAGGCGTCGCAGCGGCCGGCGTCATAGGCGGCGATGGCGTCGTCGTTCTTCTGGAAATTGGTGATGGTGACCTTGAGGTTGCGCTCCAGGAACCAGTCGGAGGCGTTCTTCTCCTCGGTCGAGCCGGCGGCGACGCAGATCGAGGCGCCGTCGAGATCGGCCGCGCTCTTGGCGTTGGTCGCCTTGCGGACGATGAAGGTCTGGCCCTCGTAAAAATTGATGCCCTGGAAGTTCAGGCCGAGCGAGGCGTTGCGCGAGAAGGTGATCGTCGAGTTGCGCGAGAGCAGGTCGACCTGGCCCGACTGCAGGATCGGCCAGCGCTGCTGCACCGAGGTCGGCGTGAACTTGACCTTCTTGGCATCGCCGAGGACGGCGGCGGCCAGCGCCTTGCAATAGTCGACGTCGAGGCCGGTCCACTCGCCCTTGTCGTCGGCGAAGGAGAAGCCGGGCAGGCCGAGATGCACGCCGCATTCGATGTGGCCGCGGGCCTTGATCGCATCGAGCGTCGGGCTCGGGGCAAGCTGCTGGGCGCTCGCTAGGGAGGCGCTCGCCGCCAAAGCGGCGGTGGCCGCCAGAACTGTCTTCATCATCGTCGTCTCTCCCCCGGGCCCGTTGCGGCCTTCGGCTTCTCGAAGGGCGCGACTATGCAACAGCCGGGCCGGCGGCGGTAGAGCGGGCCAAGGCGATTTTCAGCTGCCGAAAACGGTGTTGAGCTGGCTGCCGACCATGATGAAGGTGGTGCGCTTGGGCACCTCCTTGAGCCGGACGGCGCCGATATAGGTCATCGCCGAGCGCACGCCCCCCATCAGCTCCTGCATCGTGCCCTCGACCGGGCCGCGATAGGGCACCTCGACGGTCTTGCCCTCGGAGGCGCGGTATTTGGCGACGCCGCCGGAATAGCGCTTCATCGCCGTGTCCGAGGACATGCCGTAGAAGGTCATGCCGACGGGCACCTTCTCGCCGTCGCGTTCCTCGTAGCGGATGTCGCCTTCGCATTCGTCATGACCGGCGAGCATGCCGCCGAGCATCATGAAGTCGGCGCCGGCGCCATAGCCCTTGGCGAGGTCGCCCGGCACGGTGACGCCGCCATCGCCGCAGACCAGGCCCTTGAGCCCATGGGCGGCATCGGCGCATTCGATGATCGCCGAGAGCTGCGGATAGCCGACGCCGGTCATCTTGCGGGTGGTGCAGACGGAGCCGGGGCCGATGCCGACCTTGACGATGTCGGCGCCGGCCAGGATCAGCGCCTCGGTCATGTCGCCGGTGACGACATTGCCCGCCATGATGACGGCATCGGGATACTCGTCCCGGGTCGCCTTGACGGTCTCGACGAATTTCTCGGTGTAGCCATTGGCGACATCGAGGCAGATCTTGTCGATCGGCGACTGGGCGTGGACCCGGGCGAGCTTGTCGTGGTCCGCCTCGGTGGTGCCGAGCGAGAAGAAGGCGTTGACCGATTCCGGCTCGCGGAAGAAGGCGGCGAGTTCGTCGGGGCCGTAATGCTTGTGCAGCGCCACCATGGCGCCGTGGCGGAACAGGGCACGCGCCATCTGCATGGTGCCGACGACGTCCATGTTCGCTGCGATCAGCGGAAACCCCGTCCAGTCGCGGCCCGTATGGGCGAAGCGGAAGGAGCGGAAGACGTCGACCTCGGCGCGGCTGCCGAGCGTCGAGCGCTTGGGGCGGATCAGGACGTCGCGGAAATCGAGCTTCGGGTCGTTCTCGATGCGCATGGGCGGCTCCTTCGCGTCGGGACTGCACGCGCGCGACTGAGGCCGGATCGGGCCCGCGTGCGCCGATTCATAACCCCGGCGGCGGCTGCCGGGCAATGCAGGGGGCGGGTCTCGTCAGGGTGCGGCCGGCTCGCGCGGCAGGGTCCGGGCGTTCTTGCGGATGGTGTAGAGCGTCGCGCCGATCACGATGGCCGCCCCGATCCAGGTCGACAGCGCGGGAATCTCGGCGAAGAAGACGAAGCCGGTGAAGCTCGCCAGCAGCAAGCGGCTGAAATCGAGCGGGGCGAGCGCTGCCGCCTCGCCGACCTGATAGGCCCGCGTGATCAGCCACTGCCCGGCCGTGCCGAACAGGCTGAGCACGATCAGCCAGAACCATTGCGTGGCATCGGGCGGCACCCACCAGAGCCAGGTCGGGATGGCCAGCGCGACCATCATCACCATGCCCTGCCAGATCAGGATCGTGTCGGTGCGCTCGGTCGCAGCCAGCATGCGGACACTGACGGTGATGCCGGCATTGAGCAGCGCGCCGGCCACCGCGAGCAGGGCGAAGGTATCGAGCCCCTCGCTGCTGGGCTTGAGCATGACCAGCACGCCAAGGAAGCCGATCACGGTCGCGATCCAGCGACGCGCGTCGACGACCTCCTTCAGGACGATGACCGCGGCGATGGTGACGAAGAGCACCTGGCTGAAGCCGATCGCCGTCGCCTGCGCCAGCGGGATCTGGATGACGGCGGTGAAGCCGCAGAGCATGGCGGTCAGCGTCAGGATGCTGCGGATGACCTGCAGGCCCGGCCGGCGCGTGCGCAGCATCGGCCGCAGGCCGCCGCGCGACATCGCGAGCAGCACGAGGCTCATCACGATCTGGCGGATCAGCAGGATTTGCACCAGCGGGATCACCCCGCCGACATGCTTGATGGCGCCGACCATCACCGCATAGACCAAGAGCGCCGCCATCATATAGGCAGAGCCGCGCAGATTGGGGCTGGCAACGCTCCACCAACGCGTCAGGCGGGCCCGCCGGGAACGCACGGCACCCACGGCTGCAGCCGGCTCGAGCGTGGGAGGCGGCTCTCGGCTTGCGACAGGCTCCGCCGTGTCGAGGACGCGCGGGGGTGGCTCGATTTCGGCCGAACCCTCGCCTTGCGCCAGGCGATCTTCGCGCCCGGTCTGCCGTTCTTCGCTCATCGTCCTCGACCGTCGGCAACGGGCGTCGCGGCCCGGCCGGGTGTTCCCCCATGAGAGTGATCGAGGAAATCGCGGAGTCGCGCCAGAGCCGGCCGCACATGCCGGGGTTGTGTCGCGGCGATGCGCCGGAGGGACAGATGCGGCATGTGCCGCCCGGACTTTCGCGCTTCGCGCCTGCGGTCTAGGAGGGCACCGCCTCGCCACCACGCCGGAGCCTGCATGTCGGCCGCTTCCCGATCCGCTTTCCCGAGCACGCGCCCGGCCGTCGCGCCGGGCGTCGCGAGCCGGGCGGGCCGCCTGCGGTGAGGACCCTGCTGAGCGATTTCGTCGAAGGTTTGCGCGGGCTGCATCCGGCGCGCTTTCCCTATCGGCGCTTCGCGCTGGCGCTGCTGATCGGCGGGCTGGGCGGCTATCTCTTCGTGCTGGGGCGGCTGCCTTTGCCCTGGATGCTGGGCTCGATGGTGGCGTGCACGGCGGCCGCGCTGCTGCGCTGGCCGGTGGCGGCCCCCTCCGTCATCCGCCCGCCGATGACGATGGTGATCGGCGTGATGCTCGGCGCCGGCTTCAAGCCGGAGGTGATCGCGCAGCTGCCGAACTGGCTGCCGACGCTGGCCGGGCTCGTGCTGTTCATGATCGCCTGCGCCCTCGCCTGCGTCGCCTATTTCAGAAAGGTCGCGGGGTTCGATCCGATCACCGCCTTCTTCGCCGGCATGCCGGGCGGGCTGATCGAGATGGTGACGCTCGGCGAAGAGAAGGGCGGCGATGCGCGCATCATCGCGCTGATCCACTCCGCCCGCATCCTGCTGGTGGTGATGACGCTGCCCTTCATCGTGCAGTGGATCGGCGGCGTGCCGATCGGCGGCAACCGCGTCGCCGGGCCCTCCGTCTTCGCGACCCCGCTCCTGGCCGAACTCGTCCTGCTCGCCTGCGGCATCGCGGGGATCGTGCTGGGCGAATGGCTGCGTCTGCCGGCGAAGTTCCTGCTCGGGCCGATGATCGTCAGCGCGATCGTCCATGTCTCGGGTCTGAGCGACTCGGTGCCGCCCTTCGAGATCGTCAACGCCGCCCAGTTGATCCTCGGCATCACCATCGGCTGCCGCTTCGTCGGCACGGCGCCGCGCACCATCCTGCGGGTGCTGGCGCTGTCGGCCGGTTCGACCGTGATCCTGCTGTCGCTGACGCTCGCCTTCGCCTGGCTGGTCGCGAAAGTCTCGGTGCATGGGCATGTGCCGCTGATCCTGGCCTATTCGCCTGGTGGGCTGGCCGAGATGAGCCTGATCGCGCTGGCGCTGCACACTGAGGTGGCCTTCGTGGCCGCCCACCACATAATCCGGGTCTTCCTGGTGATGATCAGCGCCGGGCCGTTGTTCGGGCTGCTCATCGGGCGCGGCCCCTCCAAACCGGGCTCTTAGCTCAGGCCCGGGCCGCGGCGAGGCCCCGTTCCAGCCCCTCAGCCAGGGCCTGGCGCTGACGATCCAGGAAAGCCGCCCCATTGAGGCGCTGGCGATCGCCGGCCCGGATCGCGGCGAGCCGGGCGACCAGTTCATCCGCAAAGGCGCGGGGATCCTCGGCCTGCGTGACATTGGCCGGCATGTCGGAAAAACCACGGCAGGAGAGCGGCGTCGCGACCGCGGGCAATCCGAGAGCGAGCGCTTCCACCGTCTTGAGCTGAACGCCGGTGCCGGCGCGGCTGGTCAAAGCCACGATCCGGCAGGAGCGCAGGAAGGCGTCGGCGGCCGGGACGCGTCCGAGGAAGCGCACGCCAGGCGGTGCCGTCACGCCCGGCGGCAGCCGGCCCGCGACCGCGACGGTCACATCCGGCGGCAGGAGCGGGCAGACCTCGCGCAGGAACCAGTCGAGGCCGATGAAATTGGGCGTCCAGGTCCAGGTGCCGATGAGCCCAACGTCGTGAGCCGGCTCCGGCTCGGCGACCGCGGCCGTCTCCGGCGCCGCCGCGACAGGGAGCAGGGGCAGCGCGGCCGAGCGGGCCGCCAGCGCGGGGCCGAGGGCGGCGCGATCCTCCTCCGCCAGCGTCCAGACGAAGCGGCAGTCGCGCCAGAGCCTGCGCTCGATCTGCTCCAGCAGGCGCGCCTCGCGCCGATAGAGCCGCTTCAGCACGGGATTGCGGGCATGGTTGGCGCTCTGGCCCGCCGAGACATATTCGATGTTGTGCTCGACCAGCAGGCAGGGGGCGAGACGGAGCAGATCCGGAAAGGCGCCGGGCAGCATGACCGAATTCAGCACGATGGCGTCGAAAGGGCCTTCGGCGCGGACCGTCTCGACGAGGCGGCCGGCGCCCGCCAGGCGCAGCTTGGCGCAGGCGACGGGCAGGCGCAGGCGCAGGGCGGCCGCGATCCAGCGCAGGCGCAGGCCGGGGGACGCCACGGCGTTTTCGATCTCGGTCCTGGCGATGATGCGGGAACGGTCCGGATCGGCCGGCTCCTCGCCCGGCCGCAGGAAGCCGAAGGCCGTGACCTCGTGCCCGGCGCCGCGCAGGGCGTCGAGGATCGCGGCATTGGCGATCTCGAAGCCGGTGTCGGGCCGGGCGACGGGAACCAGTGCGGTGAGGAAGGCGAGACGCAAGGGAAGAAGCCCGGCCGGAGAACCATCTGCGGCGCACACCGCAGTCGCAGCAAGGCCTCGCCCGCGGGCGCGGGTCAAGCGCGGCGCGCGAGCATGATCAACGCTTCATGGCCCGGTCCACCGCCGATCCAGCCATCGCGATCACGGAACCTTAAGCGCGGCGGGCGATGATGGACGCGATGAATGCCCTCGACCCGATCCGCAACCGCGCCGCTGCGCTCTTCACGACGCCGGAGCCCTTCAGCGTACTCGCCAGCTCTCCCGAGGCTACGCTGGCGGGTGTCGACAGCGTCGTCTGCGTACCGACCTTTCGCCGGCCCGACCTGCTCGAGGCGACATTGCGCTCGCTCGCGGCCCAGCAGGGCGGGCATGATGTCGCTATCATCGTCGTCGAGAACGAAGGCATTGAACAGGCTGGTGCGCAACGCGCCGCGTCCCTGCTCGCGCAGGGGCTGTTCAAGGGGTTCGTCATCGTCGAACCGCGTCAGGGCAACTGCAAGGCCTACAACGCCGCCTGGCGCTGCGCGCTGACGCGCTTTCCGGCGCTGAAGCAGGTTCTGGGCATCGACGATGACGAGACCGCGACGCCGCTCTGGCTCGACGCCTTCCTGAAGGCTGCGCGTAGCGCCCCGGCCGAGTTGTTCGGCGGCTCGGTGACGCCGGACTTTGAGGATTCCTCGCGCGCCTGGCTCTCCGCCCACCCGGTCTTCCGCTCTCATTATGCCGCCTCAGGCCCGATTCCGATCCTGTTCTCGAGCGCGAATTATTTGATCCGGCGAGAGGTGCTGGAGCGGCTCGGATACCCGTTCCTCGACGAGCGTTTCGACTTCACCGGTGGCGGCGACAGCGATTTCTTCACGCGGGCGAAAGCGGCCGGCTTCCGCTTCTGGTGGGTGCAGGAGGCGGCGCAGCGCGAGACGATGCCGGCCCGGCGCAGCGAATTCGGCTGGATCCAGGCCCGCGCCCTGCGCAACGGCGCGATCTCCGCGGCCATCGAGCGGCGGCTGCGTCCGGGAACCTCCGGCCGGCTGCGCGTGCTGGCCAAGTCGCTGGCGCTCCTCGGCGCCAGCCTGCCGCGCGGCCTCGCGCTCGGCCTGAAGACGGGGTCTGCCGTGATCGGCCTCTATCACGCACAGGTGGCGGCCGGACGCCTGCTGTCGGAGTTCGGCGTCGCCAACGAGCAGTACCGCAAGCCGGAAGCGAATTGAGGCCGGTGCTCAGGCCTCGTTGACGACGAAGCCGCGCAGCTTGTCGGCCTGTTCGCCGAGCGCCGCCGTCGCGCTGGCGAGATCGCCCTCGCCGACCGCGCCCTCGCGCAGGACGAGGACGATGTCGTCCGCGACCTCGGCGAAGCGAAGCGCGAGACCGTCCGTCCCGACCGCGCCGCCATCGATGATGATCGGGCCGAAACGGCGGGCCTTCTCTAAGAAGCCGCTCCCGATCTGCTCGACGCCGACCAGATCGGTCCGGCCGACGCGGGGCAGGAAGAACAGGCCGGTGCCCTCGTCCTGCAGCGCCGCACGCACGAGCCCGACCTTGCCCGTGACGATGTCGTGGAGCCCGAACTGAGCCTCCGGTGCATAGATACGGGTCAGGGATTCCTCGCCCAGGCTCGCATCGACCAGCATCGCCGGCAGGCCGGCCTGCGCCGCATCGAGCGCGAGATTCAGCGCGAGCGTCGAGGCGCCCGCATGGGGACGCAGGGCGAGCACCAGAACCCGCCGATGGTCGCCGCCGGAAGCTTGCGCCGCGAGGGCGGAGCGCACCGTCCGCACCGCCTTGGCGAAGCCGGCATTCGGCTTGTCGAGCACATCGACCAGATGCGTCTTCGCCTGGAAGACCGAGCGGATCTCGCCATCATCACGGCGCCAGCGGCGGTGGCGGACGGCCGGCAACGTCGCCAGCAGCGGGGCGGCGGCGGTCCGCAGCAGATCGGGCACGCGCTCGGCCTGCCCACCGTTGATCGCGACGAGGCGACGCCAGCCGGCCTTGGCCGCCGCAGGACGCGGCGCGACGGCCACGGCCGATGGCACCGCCATCAGCGGGGCCGGGACGGGCTTCGCTTCGGCTGGAGCGGCGGCCGCAGGCGGCTGGGCCGCTTCGCTCTCCTCCGCCTGTCGGACGGGGCGCCGCGGAAGGGGCAGCGGGCCGAACAGAGCGAGCCCGAGCGCCAGCGCGACACCGGCCCCGCCGCCGGCGATGCCGCCGAGCAGCGCCAGCGTGCGCCGGCTGATGCCGCTTTTCTCGAGCGGCGGCATGGCGGCGCCGATGACGCGCGCATTGGTGGTATCGATGCCGGCGAGCTCGCCCGTCTCGCGGGCGCGACGCAGGAAGGCGTCGTAGACGACGCGCGAGGATTCGACCTCGCGCTCGAGCTCCCGCAGCTCGACCGAGGCGCGGCTGGCGGCATATTGCGAGGCCGTCAGCTGATCGACACGGCGCGCGATCTGGCGCTCGGCCTCGACGGCGCGATCCAGCTCGACCTTGGCGGACCGAGCGATGCGGGAGAGTTCGTCCGAGATCTGGCGCCGCGCGTCGCGGGTCTGGGCCTGGGCGGCGGCGAGGGCGGGGTGGCGGGCGCCGAGCGAGGCGAGCAGGTCGGCCTCCTTGGCCAGGGCCGCGCCGAGCTGGGCACGCAGCGCCGTCATGGTGTTGGAGGCGACGGCCTCGGGGATCGCGCCGGCCTCGATGCCCGCCGGACGGGTGGCGATGATCTGGTCGTATTTGGCGCGCGCCTCGGTGACGCGGGTGCGCGACGCGACGAGCTGGGCGTTGTTGAGCGCGAGCTGCTCCTCCGTCATCGAGCGGCCGGCGCCGACTCCGACGATGTTGTTGGCCTCCTTGTAGCGCTCGGCCTTGTCCTCGGCCGTGCGCAGGCGGTTGCGCAGCTCCTCGAGGCGCGAGGTCAGCGAGGCGGTGGCGCGCTGGGCGGCCTCGGCCCGGACCTTGGCCTGGTTTTCGAGATAGGTCTCGGCCAGGGCATTGGCGATGCGGGCGGCTTTGGCGGCCTCGCGCGAGGTAACCGAGATGTCGATGACGAAGGTGCGCTCGCCGCGGCGGACGCTGACGTTCCGGTCGAGGGCCGCCAGCGCATAGACGAGCCCGTCATGATCGGGCGCGCCGCTCTTCGGCCACCACTCGGCGATCAGGCGGCCCAATCCCGATTTCGGGGCCTCGCCACCGAATTCCGGGTCCTTGTCCAGCCCCTCGCTCCAGACCACCGGCGTCTTGATGCTATCGGAGGCGATAATGCGCGCCTGGCTCTCGAGATAGCTGGTGATCGAGGTCGGGTCGCCACCGGTCGCGTTGGGCGAGACTTCGTTCTGGAGCACGCGCAGGTCGCGCGGGTCGATGAAGAGCTGGGCGGTCGAGACGTATTTCGGCGGCAAGAGCAGGCTCGCCAGAGCGGCGAGCACGAGGCCGAGGACGGCGCAGAGCAGAATGAGCCCCTTGCGCGCCCAGAGGGTCCGGACAACCCAGGCCGGATCGGTGAGCTTCGCCATGACGGCCGGCACCGCCGCGGGCGCGGCCCGGCGCTCGCGGCGATCACGCCTCGGCTCCGGCTCGCTGACGGCGGTCTCGTTGGTGAACATGACGCTACGCTTCACTCTTCCAGTCCTCGCCGGACGCCGGGACGGGAGCGTCTCGGCACGGGCAACATCGTCTCGCTCGCTCTGTCGCGGCGGGCGCTAACTCTGGCCTCGGCGATAGCGGTCGAGCACCGCCATCATCGGTTTGGGCCGGAAATCGGCATCCAGCGGCAGGGGTCGGGCTCTAGCCTTGTCCTGACGCGGAAAGGTCTCGTGGATCCAGGAATAGCGGTCGCTCAGGCCCCAGGTGACGATGGCCTTGGGCCGGCGGACGGAGGCGATGGCGTTGAGGAACGTCCCGACCAGGCTCGCGGCGGCCCGGTCGCGCGTCGCGGCATCGGCGGGGAGCTTCCAGTCGATCACGTCGAGTTCGGTGATCTCGACGTCGAGGTCGAGCTTGCCGAGCTCGACCATGAAGTTTTCCAGCCCGTCGATGTCGAGCGGGCGGTCGGCATAGAGATGCGCCTGCATCCCGATGCCGTGGACGGGGATGCCCTTGTCCTTGAGCCGGCGGCAGAGATCGAGCGCGATGCGGCGGCGCGCCGCCGTACCGGCGCCCGGCTCCTCGAAGTTGAAGTCGTTCAGCACGAGCCGCGCCTTCGGATCGGCCGCGGCCGCGGCGCGGAAGGCGATCTCGACATGGGCGGGCCCGAGCAGCCGCTGCCAGATCGTGTCGCGCATCGGTTCACCCGGCAGCGGCTCGAAGCGGATGACCTCGTTGACCACGTCCCAGGTCGCGATCCTGCCCTTGTAGCGGTCGACGACCGTGCTGATGTGCTCGACAAGCTCGCGCTCGGCCTCGGCCCGGCTGGTCATGTCCCTCGCCCAGGGCGGCAGCGCCTCGCCCCAGAGCAGGGCATGGCCACGCAGGGCCTGGCCGTTGCGCTCGGCGAAAGCGACGATCTCGTCGGCGCCCGAGAAGTCGAAGCGGGCGCGGTCGTGGCGCAGCGCCTCCCATTTCAGGTCGTTCATCGGGACGATGACGTCGCAATAGCGCTTCAGCGCCTCGCGATAGCGCGGATCGGCCCGGAAGGTCTCGATCTGGGCGGCCGACCCGATGGGTATCGGCCGCGCCGCGCTGACGCCGGCGGCTTGCGCGAAACCGGTCGCGGCCAGACCCGCGGCGGCGGCCAGCGCAGCGCGCCGGGTCAGGCCGTCGATGTGTCGATCCGGATCGGGCTGTCGCATGAGCGGGGACGGTTCCGTTTCGTTTAGGGTCGTTCAACGCCTGTCGGCTAGGGTGGCGCCTCGACGCCGTCCGGATGAGGCAGAAGCCGGGCCAGACGGGCCCACGCGCATCCTGCGCGCCGCGAAAACGGACCTCATGCTGCCAGACCGCGCCGCCATTTTCGCCTACCTCACCATCCTGAGCGGCTCAGCCGGCCGGCTCGTGATCTCGCTTGTCTACTTCCTCATCGTTGCGAATACGTTGACCCTCGGCGAATTCGGTCTGTTCGCAACGGCATCGGCCACCGGCCTCATCCTGTCGCGCATGCTCGCCTTCGGCTTCGTCTCGCCGGTCTACCGGGTCGCGACGGTGAAACCACGGCTGCTGGGGGCCTATCTGGCAGGGTTTTCCGCTCTCGCCCTGCTCTCGCTGCCAGCGATCGCCGCGGTCGCCGCCCTGGCCTATGTCTTCCTCTTCGCGGAGCGGCTCGCGGCGCTGCCCTTCGCGCTGATCCTGGTCGCGGAAATCCTGTGCTGGCGGCTCGTCGAGGTCGTCGCGATCGTCAACAACGGGCTGCGGCGCTTCCGCCAGGCGGCCCTGCTCGTCATCCTCGGCTCATCGCTGCGCACGGTCGCCGCGCTGCTGTTTGCGGCTTTCGGCCGGCACAGCCTCGAGATCTGGGTCTTGGCCTATCTGGCGGCCACGACGGCGACGCTGAGCCTCGCGCTGATCTTCTTTCTGCCACCGCTGCGGTTGCGCTTCGTCCGCCGGCTCTATCCGCGCCGAATGGCGGACGCCGTCTATGCCGGGGCGGCCGAAATCGTCTTCTATGTCCAGGCCGAGCTCGACAAACTGCTGATGCTGGCGCTGGCCGGGGAACGCATCGCCGGGCTCTACGCCATCGCCATGCGCGTCATCGACCTCACCGCGATGCCCGTGCGCAGCTTCAACCAGATGCTGGTCCAGAAGATCATGAAGGACCGGGGTTTCGCCGGCGGGGCCGGCCGGCTCGCGCTGGTCGAGGCCGGCATCGCCACCATCTCGATCGGCGGGCTGCTGGCGGTGATCATTGCGCTCTGGCCCTTCCCGGGGCTGCTGGGCCGGAACGTCAGCGAAGCGGCCTATCTCTTCCTGCCGCTGCTTCTGGTCCCGGCCTTCCGCAATCTGGTCGAATACCATGCCGAGCTGCTCTATGCGCGCGAGCGGACCGGCTCGCGGATCGCGCTCCTGCTGGCGATCACCGGGCTGAAGGCCGCCCTGCTCTCCTGGGTGATGCTGCGCTTTCCGGCAGACGACGCCTGGGCTCCCTGGCTCAATCTGGTCTTCGGCGCGGTGTATGTCCTGTCGGCGGCGGTGACCTACAGGCTGCTGGCGCAGGCGGGGCGCGGCGTCACTGCGTCTCGAACAGGGCCCTGATCGCCTCGACCGGCTCGCCGATGAAGGACTGCACGCCGACGGCGACCTGCCAGGGCTCCAGCACTTCCTCGAAGGAGCGCAAGCCCTCGATCGCCCCGGCCTCGCCGCCCCAATAGACCTTGCAGAGTTCGCGCGGGTCCGGCCAGTGACGCGCCCGGTCGAGCCCCAGCACGCGTTCGACGAAATAGCCGTAGATCACATATTCCGAGAAGCCGCGGCGCGAGGCGATGGCACTGACCCAGTCGCGCCCGCTGGTGCTCTCGATATGGTCCATGAGCGCGCGGACGTTGTCGCGGCGCCAGCTCACCATGTTGTTGATGTAGTCGGGGCTCGGAAAATCCGGCGCGGGCAGGCCGAGCAGACCCGCCGCGCTGTCGCACCAGCCGCGATGTTCGCGCATCTCCGCGGCGATGCCGTCGGGCTTGCGGTAGAGCCGCACGCCGTCCTGCGTCGCGAGGCTGGCGACGTCGAAGGGCCGCAGGAAGAGCATGTCAGAATCGGCGAAGAGCACGACATCCTCGTCGCTCTTCAGCGGCAGGGCGAATTTGCGCAGCTGCTGGGCATGCCAGCCGCGCAGCGGCGGGACGCCGCGCAGCAGGGCGCGGGGGCCGGTCCAGACGCGACGGCGACCGAGGCTGAGCGGATCGGGCCAGGATTTCAGCCAGACCGGCAGCAGCTCGAATTCGGCGATGACGCGGCGGCGCGGGCCTTCGAGCGGGCGAAACAGGGCGACGTCGGCATCCTCGACCAGCAGATAATGCGCGGCGTGGCCGGTGACGAAGCGGTCGATGCTGGCGCAGAGCAGCCGGCAGCGCTCGACATCGCCGGCATAGCTCGGCGTCGCGATGGCGAAGCTCTGCGTCACGGCTGCGGCCTGCCGGTCCGCAGGCGCTGGCGCAGGATGCGCAGCAGGAAGAGCGGGTTGCCGAGGATGTAGCGGCGCCAGAGCCGGGCCGGCTCGCACCGGAGCCGGTAGAGCCATTCCAGCCGCGCTCGGCGCCAGGCTTCCGGCGCGCGCGGCACCTCGCCTGCGAGGAAATCGAACAGCGCGCCGACACCGGCCGCGACCGCCGCATGCTGCGGGCCTAGCGTTTCGGCGATCCAGCGCTCCTGGCGGGGATTGCCGAGGGCGACGAGCAGGAGATCGGGCGGGGCGGCTTTCAGGGATGCGAGCAGTACGGCTTCGCCTGCGGCGTCGAAGAAGCCGTCGCCGGCGACGCGGAAGCAGTGACGGGGATAGCGCTCGGCCAGCTTCGCAGCGGCCCGCTCGGCCACGCCGGGCCTCGCGCCGAGCAGAGCGATGGTCAGCGCGCGGGTCTCGGCCTCGAGCAGGGCCGGGATGAAGTCCGTTCCGTTCAGATTGGCCGGGAAGCTGTCGCCATGGAGCAGGCGGCTCCCCAGATCGACTCCGATTCCGTCCGGCAGGACGAGGAAGCCCGCAAGCTGCCGCAGCAGAGCCGGATCGGCCGCTGCGATGTTGACGAGGTTGGCGTTGCAGAAGGCGAGCTTGACGTGTCGGCCGCTGCTCATCGCCTCCGACAACTCCGCCAGCGCCGCGCTGCGAGACAGCAGCGCAACGGCAATGCCGCCGATGTCGCGCTGCGCGATGCCGGCCGGCCGCGCCGCCGGCATCGGAGTGTTGCGAGGGAGGGTGAGGCTGGCGGGCAAGGCTCGGGCGATCCTGGAGGAGGTCAGTCGGCGGCGTCTCGCGCCGATGGTCGGCGCCTCTTGGTCATGACGCAATGCCGGCGGGAATCAAGGCGAAGACGGCGGGGTGGTGAACGGCCTCTTCAGCCGATGCGCGAGGCCGGGTTAACCGGCAAAGCCCCTGAAATCACGCGATGTTCCGGAACGGGGCGGCGGCGCGGCGCCGGCTCGCGGAAGATCTCGCGCCCTGTGCGGGATCGGCACGGGAACAGGCCGCGCGTCCCGCTTCGGAACAGCCCAGGCCACAACAGCGGATCGGCGATCATGGTTAACGAATCGTTGCGGCCCGGCACCAGCAAGGCATCGACGCCGCCCGCGCGATCTTGTCCCTGCGGCCTTCGACCCCCTAGGGTGCGCCTCCAACGAGTCAGGGGCCGACCATGAACCAGATCGATCTGCAGGGAAGAACCGCCATCGTCACCGGAGGCGCGCAGGGCATCGGCCGCGCCGTGGCGGAGCGCTTCGCCGCCAGCGGCGCCTATGTCGCGATCTGGGACCTGGACGGCGCCCTCGCCGCCAAGACGGCAGCGGAGATCGGCGGGACGGCGACCGGGCTCGGGATCGACGTCACCGACGCGGCAGCGGTGAAAGCCGCCGCCGACGCGCTGGAGGCCAAGCAGGGCAGCGTCGACATCCTCGTCACCAGCGCCGGCATCGCCGGGGCCAATCTGAAGACCTGGGAGTATCCGCTCGACGAATGGGCGCGGGTGATGAAGCTCAATGTCGACGGCACGCTGCATTGCTGCCAGGCGGTGATCCCCGGCATGATCAAGCGCAACTACGGGCGTCTCGTGCTGGTCGCCTCGATCGCCGGCAAGGAGGGCAACCCCAACGCCTCGGCCTATTCGGCCTCGAAGGCGGCGGTGATCGCGCTGACCAAGTCGCTCGGCAAGGAGCTCGCGACGCAGGACATCGCGGTGAACTGCATCACACCCGCCGCCGCCCGCACCCGCATCTTCGACCAGATGACCGAGGAGCATATCGGCTACATGCTCGCCAAGATCCCGCGCGGGCGCTTCCTGCTGCCCGAGGAGGTCGCCTCCATGGTGGCCTTCCTCGCCTCGGCCGAGAACAGCTTCACCACCGGCGGCGTCTTCGACCTGTCGGGCGGCCGGGCGACCTACTAGGACCACATGATGGCAGCCTCGCTTCCCTCCGCCGCCGTCCTTGGCGCGCGCGCCTTCGCCGCGCTCGAAGGCCTCGCCCGCTTCTCCGACGAACCCGGCAAACTGACGCGGCTCTATCTGTCGCCCGCCCACCGGCAGGCGGCCGAGTGGACGAAAGGCGCGATGGAGGTCGCGGGGCTGACCGCCTTCATCGATGCGGCGGGGTCGGTCCAAGGCCGACGCGAGGGTCCGGTTCCTGGCGGGCCATCCGTCATGATCGGCTCCCATATCGATACGGTGAAGGATGGCGGGCGCTTCGACGGCAATCTCGGCGTCGTCGCCGGAATTCTCGCGGCGCAGGCGCTGCGTGATGCGGGAATCGTCCTGCCCTTCGCTCTTGAGGTGGTGGCCTTCGGCGACGAGGAGAATGTCCGCTTCCCGACGCATCTCTCCACCTCGGGCGCGCTGGCGGGCGATTACGACCCGGCCTGGCTCGAGGCGCGCGATGCGGACGGCGTGCGGCTCGCGGATGCGCTCGTCGCCTTCGGCGGCGACCCCGGCGGCATCGCCGGGCTGGCGCGCAAGCCGGGATCGGTGAAGGCCTATCTCGAGGTCCATATCGAGCAGGGGCCGGTGCTCGAGGTCGAAAACGAGGCCGTCGGCATCGTCACCGCGATCAATGCCCAGAGGCGCGCCCGCGTCCGCGTGACGGGCGAGGCCGGACATGCCGGCACCGTGCCGATGGCGCTGCGCAAGGACGCGCTGACGGCGGGGGCCGAGATGGCGCTGGCGCTGGAAGGAATCGCCGCCGGGCACGAGCAGGCGGTCGGCACGGTCGGCGTGTTCCAGGTCGAACCCGGCGCGACCAATGTCGTGCCCGGTGCGGTCTCCTTCACCGTCGACATCCGCTCGCCCCGCGACGAGACGGTCGCGGCAATGGAGGCGATCGTCAGGGAGCGCTTCGCCGCCATCGCGGCGCGGCGCGGCGTGGGGCTCGACATCACCACCTATGCCAAGGCTTCCGCGGTGCCGATGGATCCGACGCTGCAGGAGGCGCTCAGCGCCGGGATCGCCCGAATGGGCGTCAATCCGACCCCGCGACGTCTGCCCTCGGGCGCGGGTCACGACGCGATGGCGATGGCCGCGCTCTGCCCGGCCGCGATGCTGTTCGTGCGCAACGAGAAGGGCATCAGCCATTCGCCCCTGGAGGCCATGACCGAAGCCGATGCCGGCATCGCGATCCGGGCGCTGCTGGAGGCGATCCTTGAACTGGCGCGGCGCGAAAACTGATCGAGGTCAAGACGGGGCGCGACACCGCGTGCCATTTCGCCTGTCCGGCCCTAGGCTTTAGAAAGCGCGCGCCGCAGGAGGCAGGCGATGGACCACGAGACTTTCTTCCGCGAGGAGCTGGACGGCCTGCGCCGCGAAGGCCGTTACCGCGTCTTCGCCGATCTGGAGCGCCAGGCCGGCCGTTTTCCGCGCGCGACCTATCATGGCGAAGGTGGCCCGCGCGAGATCACCGTCTGGTGCTCCAACGACTATCTCGGCATGGGCCAGCACCCGGCCGTGCTGGCGGCGATGCACGAGGCGATCGAGCGCTGCGGCGCCGGCGCCGGCGGCACCCGCAACATCGGCGGCACCAACCACTACCACGTCCTGCTGGAGCAGGAGCTCGCCGACCTGCACGGCAAGGAAGCCGCGCTGCTGTTCAATTCCGGCTACATGTCGAACTGGGCCTCGCTCGGCACGCTCGCCTCGCGCATCCCCGGCTGTGTCGTGCTGACGGATGCGCTCAACCACGCCTCGATGATCGAGGGCATTCGCCATTCGCGGGCGGAACGGCACATCTTCGCCCATAACGACCCCGACGATCTGCGCCGCAAGCTCGCCGCGCTCGATCCGGCGCGGCCCAAGCTGATCGCCTTCGAATCGGTCTACTCGATGGATGGCGACATCGCTCCCATCGCGGACTTCTGCGACATCGCCGAGGAATTCGGCGCGATGACCTATATCGACGAGGTCCACGCGGTGGGCCTCTACGGGCCGCGCGGCGGCGGCGTCAGCGAGCGCGACGGCCTGGCCTCGCGCCTGACCGTGATCGAGGGCACGCTCGCCAAGGCCTTCGGCGTGATGGGCGGCTACATCACGGGCTCGGCGGCGCTCTGCGACTATGTCCGCAGCTTTGCCTCGGGCTTCATCTTCTCGACCTCGCTGCCGCCGCCGGTCGCGGCCGGCGCGCTCGCCGCGATCCGCCATCTCAAGCAGAGCCAGGAGGAGCGCGAGCGCCATCAGGAGCGGGTGGCGACGCTGCGCCGGCGCCTCGACGCCGCCGGGCTGCCGCATCTCGCCAACCCCAGCCACATCGTCCCGGTGATGGTCGGCGACCCCGTGCTGTGCAAGGCGGTCAGCGACGAGCTGCTCGAACGCTTCGACATCTATGTCCAGCCGATCAACTACCCGACCGTGCCGCGCGGCACCGAGCGGCTGCGGATCACGCCCTCGCCGCTGCACTCCGATGCGGATATCGACCATCTCGTCTCCGGGCTGAGCGCGATCTGGGGCCGGGTGGGGCTGCAGCGGGCGGCCTGAGGGCTGCTGCCGACCGCAAGGCGTTTCACGTGAATCGCCGCGGCGGCCCGTGTCGCCTGCGGGCGCAAGCGGTGCCACCCCTTGATACCGCGGGCGCCGCTGAACATGTTGGCGGCTCCCCTCCCGCGAACCGCCGAGGCCGAATCGCGATGTCAGACGCTTCCTCCGCCCCGACGATGCACGCGACCACCATCCTGATGGTGCGCAAGAGCGGGCGGGTCGTGATCGGCGGCGACGGGCAGGTCTCGCTCGGCCAGACCATCATGAAGGGCAACGCCCGCAAGGTGCGCCGGCTCGCCAAGGGTGCGGTGATCGCGGGCTTCGCCGGCGCGACCGCCGACGCCTTCACGCTGTTCGAGCGGCTCGAAAGCAAGCTGGAGCAGTATCCGACGCAATTGCTGCGAGCCTGCGTCGAGCTCGCCAAAGACTGGCGCACCGACCGCTATCTGCGCCGGCTAGAGGCGATGCTGCTGGTCGCCGACAAGGAGGTTTCGCTGCTGATCTCGGGCACCGGCGACGTGCTCGAGCCGGAGGCCAGCGAGCATGGCTCGGTGATGGCGATCGGCTCCGGCGGCAACTACGCGCTCTCGGCGGCACGCGCGCTGATCGATGTCGAGCCCGACGCCGAAGCGATCGTGCGCAAGGCGATGAAGATCGCCGGCGACATCTGCGTCTACACCAACCATTCGCTGGTGATCGAAACGCTGGAGGCGGCGTGATCCTGGAAGAGGACCTCGACGCCGCCGTCGAGGCCGGCGTCATCGACCGGGCCCAGGCGATCCGCATCGCCCATCTGGCCCGGCTGCGGCTTGCTTCGTCGCCGGCCTCGCCCGGCGCCGAGAGCCCATCCCGGCCGGACCCCGACGACGAGCGCTTCCGTCTGATCGGTGGGTTCAACGACGTTTTCGTCACCATCGGCGTCGGGCTTCTGGCGGCCGCGGTCCTGGGGCTTTCGAGCGTCCTCGGCTTCGGCCAGGTCTTCGCCTTGACCTCGCTGCTCGTCTCCTGGGGACTGGCCGAGTGGTTCTCGCGCCGGATGCGCCTCGCTTTGCCCTCGATCGCGCTGGCGCTGATGTTCGCCGCATCCGGCGGCTTTCTCGGCGTGGTCGCGATCGGGCTTGTCGCAGGAGACGGCTTCTCCGGTGCAAGAGCGGATGGCTGGGGCTATCTCGGGGCCGGGCTCGGCACGGTCCTGGCGGCCGCGCTCCACCATTGGCGCTTCCGCGTGCCGATCGACGGCGCGATCGGCGGGCTCGGAGGGCTGGCCATCGCAGCCGGGCTGATCGAGCGGGCCTCCCCAGGCTTCGTCGGCGGCCATCTGTATCCGCTCGCGCTCGCGGCTGGCCTCGCAATCTTCCTGGCGGCGATGCGGCTCGACCTCAGCGATCCGCTGCGTCGAACCCGCCGCTCGGACGTCGCCTTCTGGCTGCACCTGCTCGCTGCGCCGCTGATCGTCCACCCGGTCACGCAGGCTGCGATCGGCGATGTCGGCCGCATGGGAACGGCCGCCGCCGGCGCCACTTTGGCGGTGTTCGCGCTGCTCGCGCTGGTGGCGCTGGTGATCGACCGCCGGGCGCTGATCGTCTCCGGGCTGAGCTATGCCGGCATCGCGGTGGCGCATCTGATCTCGCGCGGCGGCTCCGGAGATCTGCATTTGCCGCTGACGCTGCTCGGGTTGGCAGTGGTGGTGCTCGCGCTGTCCGCAGGGTGGCGCAGCCTGCGGCGGCTCCTGCTGCCGCGCGTGCCGCTCGGTGGGCTGCGGGCGAAACTGCCGCCGGCGGAGCCCGCGTGAGCGCGCCGGTGTCCCATGACATCGCCTTCCGCCCTGTCGAGGCCGGGGATCTGCCTTTGCTCGCGCGCTGGGTTGCGCAGCCGCACTGGCAGGAGTGGTGGGGCGATCCGAAGACCGAAGTCGGCTACATCCGCGACATGATCGAAGGTCGTGACGACACCTGCTCGCCCTTCCTGATCATGCTTGATGGCGAGCCGGCGGGCTATATCCAGGTCTGGCGGATCGGTCCGCACCAGATCCCCGCATGGACCGCCGAGAGCCCCTGGCTCCTTGAGGTCCCGGCCGAGGCCGTCGGCGTCGATCTCTCTCTGGCCGATTCGCAGCGGCTGTCGCAGGGGATCGGCTCGGCCGCGCTGCGCCAGTTTGCGGTGAACCTCCTGGCCCAAGACCACGAGACAATCCTGATCGATCCCGACCCGGATAACGGGCGCGCCGTCGCCGCCTATCGCAAGGCGGGCTTCCGAGCTGTCCCCCATCTCGAAGGCCGGACGCCCGGCGTCCTCATCATGCAGTTCCAGCAGGATTCAGACCTGACATGACCTCTTTCTCCCCCCGCGAGATCGTTTCCGAACTCGACCGCTTCATCGTCGGCCAGAACGACGCCAAGCGCGCGGTCGCGATCGCCTTGCGCAACCGCTGGCGGCGGCAGCAGCTCGAAGGGCCGCTGCGCGAAGAGGTCTCGCCGAAGAACATCCTGATGATCGGGCCGACCGGCTGCGGGAAGACGGAGATCGCGCGCCGCCTTGCCAAGCTGGCGAATGCGCCCTTCCTCAAGGTCGAGGCGACGAAGTTCACCGAGGTCGGCTATGTCGGCCGCGACGTCGAGTCGATCGTGCGCGATCTGGTCGAGATCGCGATCGCGCTGGTACGGGAAACGCGGCGCAAGGACGTGGAAGCCAAGGCGCATCTGGCCGCGGAGGAGCGCGTGCTCGACGCGCTGGTCGGCGTCAATGCCAGCCTCGCCACCCGCGATTCCTTCCGCCGCAAGCTGCGCGCCAACGAGCTCGACGACAAGGAGATCGAGATCGAGATCGCCGCCGGTGCGGGCCCCAGCGCCCCGATGTTCGAGGTGCCCGGCATGCCCGGAGCCTCGATCGGCGCGATCAACCTCTCCGAGATGTTCGGCAAGGCTTTCGGCCAGAAGGGCAAGCCCCGGCGCGTCCTCGTCAAGGATGCCTATGGGCCGCTCCTGACGGAAGAAAGCGACAAGCTGATCGACCAGGAGGCGATCGTGCAGGCGGCGATCCGCGAGGTCGAGAACAACGGCATCGTCTTTCTCGACGAGATCGACAAGATCTGCGCCCGCGAGGGCAAAAGCGGGGCCGATGTCTCGCGCGAAGGCGTGCAGCGCGACCTGCTGCCGCTGATCGAGGGCACGACGGTGGCGACCAAGCATGGCGCGGTGAAGAGCGACCACATCCTGTTCATCGCGTCGGGGGCCTTCCACGTCTCGCGCCCGTCCGACCTCCTGCCCGAACTCCAGGGTCGCCTGCCGATCCGCGTCGAGCTCTCGCCCCTCGACGTCGACGATTTCCGGCGCATCCTGACCGAAACCGAGGCCAGCCTGATCAAGCAGAGCGTGGCGCTGATGGCGACCGAAGACGTGCGCGTCGATTTCACGCCGGATGCGATCGACGCAATCGCGCGCATCGCCGTGGATGTGAACTCCACCGTCGAGAACATCGGCGCGCGGCGGCTGCAGACGGTGATCGAGCGGATTCTCGACGAAATCTCCTTCACGGCGCCCGACCGCTCCAGTGAGACGGTGACGATCGACGCAGCCTATGTGCAGTCCCGCATCGGCGATCTCGCGAAGAACGCGGATCTGAGCCGGTTCATTCTGTAACCCACCGTTGAAGGAAGGGCGGCGATGCCGGCGGAACCCGCGAAGCTCGCCCGCAACTCGCTCGTCGTCGGGCTGGCGACGGTCTTGTCGCGCCTGCTCGGTTTCGCGCGCGACATGCTGATCGCGCGGATGCTCGGCGCCGGGCCGGTGGCGGACGCCTTTCTCGTCGCCTTCCGCCTGCCGAATCTGATGCGTCGCGTGCTGGGCGAGGGCGGGCTGAACGCGCCCTTCGTGCCGGTTTATCTCGATCTTCGCACCATGGAGGGCGCGCAAGCCGCGCGGCGCTTCGTCGGCGAGGCCTTCGCCTGGCTGGCGCTCGGCGTCGGGGCCGCCACGGGACTCGGCCTGCTGCTCGCGCCCTGGCTGGTGCTCGCCATCGCGGGCGGCTTCCATGACGCGCCCCAGACTCTCGCGATGGCAACGGCATACACGCGGATCGCGCTGCCCTTTCTCGCCTTCACCACGCTCGCTTCGCTGCTCGCCGCGGTGCTCAATTCGGAGGGACGCTTCCTCGTCGCCGCACTGGCGCCGTCCCTGCTCAACCTTGTCCTGATCGCCGCCCTGATCGTCGCGCTGACGACCGGCATGCCTTCGGTGCAGGGGGCCGCGCTGATCGCCGCCGCCGTCAGTCTCGGCGGCGCCCTGCACCTCCTGATGATCATCGTCGCGCTCTGGTACGGCAACATGCCGCTGGTCCGGCCGCGGCTGAGCTGGTCGCCCGCGATGACACGACTGCTGCGGCTGGGCGGCCCGGCCCTGCTGGCGGCATCGACTTCGCAGCTCGTGCTGCTGGTGTCGACCCAGATCGCCTCGGTTCAGCCGGGCGCAGTGTCATGGCTCTACTATGCCGACCGGGTCTTCCAGCTACCGCTCGGTTTCGTGGCTGTGGCGATGGGCGTGGTGCTGCTGCCGGCCATTGCCGTCTGCGAGACCAGCGGCGACGCGGCCGGCCGACGCGACATGATCAACCGCGCTCTGGTGCTGGGGCTGGCGCTGGCGATCCCCGCCGCCGTTGCCCTCGGCTGGCTGGCGGAGCCGATCATCTCCGTCCTGTTCGAGCGCGGTCGCTTCACCGAGATCGACCGCATCCGAACGGCCGCTGCGATGCAGGCCTTTGCCGCCGGCCTGCCATTCGCCGTCATCGCCAAGGTCTTCGCCCAGGTCTATTTTGCCCGCCAGACGCCGCGCTTGCCGCTCTATGCCGGGCTGGCGGCACTCGGCGTCGCGATCCTGGCCGGGCGGCTGTCGGTGCTCCCCATGCCTGCCACCAATGCCGCCGCGGCCGCGACGCTCGCCTTCGTCACGCAAGCCTGCGTGCTCGGAAGTTTCCTCGCGCGGGACGGACTCTGGCGACCGCGCCTGCCGCTGCTCAGGCCGATCCTGTCCGTGCTGGCTGCGAGCGTTCTCATGGTGGCGGCGCTCGCGGCGCTGATGCCCTGGCTGGAGGAAGCTCTCTCGACCCGGTCGGCGCTGCTGTGGCGCGTGGCCGCGCTTCTGACCCTGTGCTGCGCCGGCGGCCTCGTCTATGCGGCAGCGGGACGGATGCTCGGCGCCTTCCGCCTGCGCGAGCTCAGCCGCCTCGGCAAGCCCATCTGACGCCAGAGGCCAGGCTTGCCCTTGCGCCTCGGGCGGGCTTCGGCCAGAACGCGGCACTCCAGACGACCCCACCCTTGCGGGAGCGCCCCGATGGCGACCTTTCACCAGCGCGTCTTCTCCGGCATGCAGCCGACCTCGACGCTGCATCTCGGCAATTATCTCGGCGCGCTGACCAACTGGGTGGCGATGCAGGAGACGCATGAGTGCATCTATTGCGTCGTCGACATGCACGCGATCACGCAGGGCCTCGACGTCTGGGGCGGTCCGGCCGAACTGACGCGCGCCACCCGCGAGGTCACGGCGGCCTATGTCGCGGCCGGCGTGGACCCTCAGCGCAGCATCATCTTCAATCAGAGCCAGGTGCCGCAGCATGCGGAACTGGCCTGGATCTTCAACACGGTCGCCCGGCTCGGCTGGCTGAACCGGATGACGCAGTTCAAGGAAAAGGCCGGTAAGGATCGCGAGAACGCCTCGGTCGGCCTCTACGATTACCCCGTGCTGATGGCCGCCGACATCCTGCTCTACAAGGCGACGCATGTGCCGGTCGGCGAGGACCAGAAGCAGCATCTCGAACTGACGCGCGACATCGCCCAGAAGTTCAACAACGATTTCGGTGCGCAGATCGCGCAAAAGGGGCTCGGCACGGGCGAGCTCGGCTTCTTCCCGCAGCCCGAGCCGATGATCCAGGGGCCGGCGCCGCGGGTGATGAGCCTGCGCGACGGCACCAAGAAGATGTCGAAGTCCGACGCCTCGGACAATTCGCGCATCAACCTCACCGACGATGCCGAGACCATCGCCCAGAAGATCCGAAAGGCGAAGACCGACCCCGACGCGCTGCCATCCGAGGAGAAGGGGCTGGAGGGCCGGCCCGAGGCGGAGAACCTCGTCGGCATCTATGCCGGGCTCAACGGCCAGACCAAGGCGCAGGTTCTCGCCCAGTTCGGCGGCGGGCAGTTCTCCGGTTTCAAGGCGGCACTGGTCGATCTCGCCGTGGCGAAGCTCGCGCCGATTGCCGGCGAGATGCGCCGGCTCCTGGCCGATGTCAGCCATATCGACGGCATTCTCGGCGCGGGCGCAGAGCGGGCGGAAGCGATCGCCGCCCCCATCATGCGGGACGTCAAGGACATCGTCGGCTTCGTGCGGCGCGGCTGATCGGTGCGGCCCGACCTCAAGGCGCGGGCTTGCGCTGACGTTGCGGCGCGAGCCACCATGTCCGTTCCCGAAGCGGCGGCAGGGCGAGATCGATGGTAAAGCGACGGCGGTCCTACGAGACGGGCCATCGCCCGAAATTCCTCGCGGTCGTTGATGACAGCGTCGAATGCGCCAAGGCGGTCCGCTTCGCGGCGCGCCGCTGCGCGCGGCTGGGCGCCGCGATCGTGCTTCTGGGCGTCATCAAGCCGCCCGAGCACGAGACCTGGCTCGGCGTCGGCGAGGTCATGCAGGCGGAGGCCGAGGCCGAGGCCGAAAAGCTGATCGACGCCGCTGCGGAAGCGGTGCGCACCTTCGCCGGGCTGGAGCCGGAGCGCGTCGTGCGCACCGGCGACAAGGCGGACGAGGTGGTCAAGCTGATCGAGGCCGACGAGGACATCTCGCTGCTCGTCCTTGCCGCCGGTGCCGGCCGCGACGGCCCCGGACCACTGGTCAGCGCGCTCGCCGGCAAATCGGCCGCCAGCTTCCCGATTCCCGTCGCGATCGTGCCCGGCCACCTCGAAGACGAGGAAATCGACGCGCTGGCATGACGGTGCGCGCTGCGGCCCACCCGCTTCGCGCTGGAATGATTCGCGACAGGCGCCTATATCTCGCCGATGGAACGGCGGCCTTGAACCGTCCGGGACCGGAGACTCCAGCATGTTCATCCAGACCGAAGCCACGCCGAACCCGGCGACCCTGAAGTTCCTGCCCGGCCGCACCGTGATGCCGGACGGCACGCTCGAGTTGCGCGACGCCGAGCAGGCCGAGCGCTCGCCACTGGCGCAGCGCCTCTTCGGCGTCTCGGGCGTGTCCGGCGTCTTCCTCGGCGCGGACTTCATCACCGTGACCAAGGCCGGCGGCGAGTGGCCGCATCTGAAGCCTGCGATCCTCGGCGCGATCATGGAGCATTTCATGTCCGGCGCACCGGTGCTGGCGAGCGGCTCGCAGGCGGACGTTACGGAAGAGGGCGAGTTCTTCGCGCCCGAGGACGCCCAGACCGTCGAGACGATCAAGGATCTGCTCGAGACACGCATTCGGCCGGCGGTGGCTGGCGACGGCGGCGACATCACCTTCCGCGGCTTCAAGGACGGCACGGTCTATCTCGCGATGAAGGGCTCCTGCTCGGGCTGCCCCTCGTCCACCGCGACGCTGAAGCACGGCATCCAGAACCTGCTGCGCCACTTCCTGCCGGATGTGCGGGAAGTCGAGGCGATCTGATCACCTAGCCGCCTGTCGAGAATGACGTCCCGCGTGCAAGATTACCCGACAGGCAAGGCCTAGGCTGATGCGCATTCTCGCGATCGACACCGCGCTCGGCGCCTGCTCGGCTTGCGTGCTGGAGGCCGGGGCGGCCGAACCCGTCGCGATCGAGCAGGTCGCGATGGAGCGCGGCCATGCCGAGGCGCTGATGCCGCTGATCGAACGCGTGATGAAAGCTGTTCCGGGCGGGTTCTCGTCGCTCGGGCGTGTCGCCGTGACGGTCGGACCGGGCAGCTATACCGGCCTGCGCGTCGGCGTCAGCGCGGCGCGCGCGATCGCTTTCGCCGCGAAGATCCCAGCCGTGGGCGTGACGACGCTCGCCGCCTGCGCCGCGCCTCTGGTCGGCCGCGAGAGCGGGCGGGTGATCGCCGCCGCGCTCGACGCCAAGCACGGCCAG
Source organism: Methylobacterium sp. CCH7-A2 (assembly GCF_001557075.1). NCBI lineage: Bacteria > Pseudomonadati > Pseudomonadota > Alphaproteobacteria > Hyphomicrobiales > Methylobacteriaceae > Methylobacterium > Methylobacterium sp. CCH7-A2. Next base: position 5,064 of record NZ_LSKN01000246.1, on the reverse strand, counting down.
GTCTGGTTCCAGGCGCTGAGTTCGGAGGGCCGGCCGATCGTTGCCTTACGTCAGGTGAGCTATCGCGATGCGGCGCGCGCCATCGGGGCCGGTCCGGTCAGCCTCGTCGGCTCGGCTGCGCTGGCCGTCGCCAACGAGGCCTGGGCGATCGGGCTCGATGCGCTGGTGATCGACGATTCGCGGGCGCCCGACGTGACCTGGGTCGCCCGGCTGGGGTTGATCGCGGATCCGGAACAGGCACCGCCGCGGCCGCTCTATCTGAAGGCCCCGGAGACGACGCCGCAGGACCGCGCGCGCCTGCCGCGGCGCTGAGAAGGGCGAAACGCCCCGATGACGCAAGGGTATTTGCCGCGCCCCCGGGCTGTGCCATCAAGCGCCATGGACTGGCTGCGGCGACTCCTCCATCCCGAATCCTGCCCGGCGCGCACGGCGCGGCTCGACGCGCGCCACGCCCGCGACGTGGCGGCGCTGCATGGCCAGGGCGGCTTCGCGCGCGGCTGGGAGGCGGGCGAATGCGCCGCCCTGCTGAGCGACGCCAGCGTCGCGGCGGACGGTGTCTTCACCGGTCACCAGACTCGACCGGCCGGCTTCGTGATGTCGCGCCAGGCCGCCGACGAGGCGGAGATCCTCTCGATCGTGGTCGCGCCCGCCCATCGCGGCAACCGTCTGGGCGCCAATCTCTTGGGCGCCCACCTCTCCCGCCTGGCGGGGAACGGGGTCGCGCAGGTCTTCCTCGAGGTCGAGGATGGCAATGTCGCGGCCGAGCGGCTCTACCGCCATCTCGGCTTCCGCGAGGTCGGCCGGCGCAAGGGCTATTATCCGAAGCCCGACGGCAGCAGGGCCACCGCCGTCGCCATGCGGCTCGACCTGGCGTGACCCCGCCGCTGACGCCATGATGTCGCTGCCGCCCGGCGCGCTCCTGCGGGTCGCGGTTTTCGCCGCCGGCACGGTCGCGCTGCTGCCGGTGCAATGGCTGGTCATGCGGCTGGCGCCCGCCCGCGCCACCGCCATCCCGCGCCTGTTCCACCGCATGACCTTGCGCTGCCTCGGCGTAAGGCGGCGCGTGCGCGGCACGCCGCCGCCGAAGGGCGCGGCCGGGCTGATCGTCTCCAACCACGTCTCCTGGCTCGACATCTGCGTGCTCGGCGCCGAAAGGCCGCTCAGCTTCGTCGCCAAGAGCGAGGTGGCGGGCTGGCCGGTGATCGGGGTTCTCGCCAAGCTTCAGCGCACCGTCTTCATCGACCGGTCGCGGCGGGCGGCGACCGCCGACGTCGCGGCGACCATGGGCGAGCGGCTTTCCGCCGGAGAGGCGGTCGTGCTCTTCGCGGAGGGCACGACGGGCGACGGCACCCGCATCCGGCCGCTGCGTTCCTCGCTCCTCGGGGCGGCCCATGAGGCGCTGGGCAAGGGCGAGTCCGATGCTGAGGCGGACGTGGCCGTCTATCCGCTGACGATCAGCTATACGGGCTTTCACGGCATCGCGGGCGGACGCTTCGAACGCGCGGCGCTGGCCTGGTATGGCGACTCCCCGCTCGTTCCGCATCTGCAGGCGATCCTGCGCGCCGGGGCGATCGACGTCGAGCTCGCCTGGGGCGAGCCGATCGCGATGGGCCGTTCCACCTCGCGCAAGGAAGCGACCCGCCGGGCGCAGGAGACGATCCGCAAGGCGCGCCAGGAAACCGTCAGCGGGCGGCCGCTGCCGTGATGCCCGCTGCTGGCCCGGTCGTTGCTTGGCCCCCGGAGCCGTGCCGGGCGTTCCCTCGCGGCGCGATCCGGAGTAAGGAGACGGTTTGGAGACCAGACCCGGCGCGATGAAGAAAGTTCATATCAAGTCCTTCGGCTGCCAGATGAACGTCTATGACGGCCAGCGCATGGCCGACATCCTGGGCGAACAGGGCTTCGAGGAGACGGCGACGCCCGAGGGCGCGGACCTGATCCTGCTGAACACCTGCCATATCCGCGACCGGGCGGTGCAGAAGGTCTATACCGAACTCGGCAAGCTCCGCGACATCAAGAATTCGCAGAAGGCGGAGGGGCAGGACACGCGCATCATCGTCGCGGGCTGCGTCGCCCAGGCGGAGGGCGCGGAGATCCAGCGGCGGCAGCCGGCGGTCGATCTCGTCGTCGGGCCGCAGGCCTATCACCGCCTGCCCGAGCTTCTGGAGCAGGCGCGCGCCAGGCGCGTCGTCGATACCGACCTGCCGATCGACGACAAGTTCGGCCATCTGCCCGCGCCGCGGCCGCAGGCGATACGCCAGCGCGGCATCTCCGCCTTCGTCACGGTCCAGGAAGGCTGCGACAAGTTCTGCGCCTTCTGCGTCGTGCCCTATACGCGCGGCGCCGAGTTTTCGCGGCCGGTGGCGCAGATCATGGCCGAGATCGAGCGGCTGGCGGCCTCGGGGGTGCAGGACGTCACGCTGATCGGCCAGAACGTCAATGCCTATCACGGCGAAGGGCCGGATGGTCGCATCTGGGGCCTGGCGCGGCTGATGCACCGTGTCGCCGAGGTGCCGGGGATCGCCCGCATCCGCTACACCACGAGCCATCCGCGCGACATGGACGACGATCTCATCGCCGCGCATCGCGACCTGCCGCAGGTGATGCCCTTCCTGCATCTGCCGGTGCAGGCCGGCTCCGACCGAATCCTCGCCGCGATGAACCGCAAGCACAGCGCCGAGGATTATCGCCGGCTCATCGACCGAATCCGGCAGGCGCGGCCCGATATCGCGCTGTCCTCGGATTTCATCGTCGGCTTCCCTGGCGAGACGGATGCCGATTTCGAGGACACGATTCGTCTCGTCGACGAGATCGGCTTCGCCTCGAGCTATTCCTTCAAGTATTCGCCGCGCCCGGGCACGCCGGCCGCCGAGCTCGACGACGCCGTCCCGGCCGCGGTGATGGACGAGCGGCTGCACCGGCTGCAGGCCCGGATCGAACATCATCGCCAGGCGTTCAACCATGCGATGGTCGGACGCACCGTCGACGTGCTGCTGGAGCGGGCGGGGCGCCATCCCGGCCAGCTTGCCGGGAAATCGCCCTACCTTCAGGCTGTCCAGATCGAGACGGAGACGAATCAGATCGGCGAGCTCGTGCAGGTGGTGATCGAGCGGGCGGGCTCCAACTCGCTGTTCGGCCGCAAGGCCGAGGCGACCGGCGCTGCCGCAGGCAAGCCCTCCTCCGAGGATATCGCCGCGTGAGCCCCGTTCCGTTGCGTTCCACGCGTCCCTGTCATCAGCCTGCCACCGTCGCACCGGCTGATATGATCGTTGCACAGGGTAGACGACCCGGCCTCACGCTCCTGTCCGGCCGGAACAGGCGCCAGGGAGACGACGCCATTGGCACAGGCTGACACGACGACACCCCGCCCGGACCGCAGCCCCCGCCGCGAGGCGACGCCGACACGCATCGACGGGCTGACGCGGGATGGGCTGCCGGCGACCGAGGTGCTGCTCTCCTTCGACGACAACCGCCTCGCCAGCCTCGTGTTCGGCCATTACGACCAGAACCTCGCCCATCTCGAGCGGCGGCTGGGCGTGGTCATCAGCCCCAACGGCAACCATGCGACGGTCAAGGGGCCGCGCGAGACCGCCGAGCAGGCCGGGCGCGTGCTGAAAACGCTTTACACACGCGCCAAGGCCGGCGCGCCCGTGACCCTGGGCGAAGTCGACGGCGCGATCGAGGAAAGCAACGTGCAGCGCTCGCTGTTTCCGGCGGCCGATGCCGGCAAGGCCTCCTTCGACGCGATCGTCACGCGCAAGCGCGGCCCCGTGCGGGCGCGCAATGCGGCGCAGGACGCCTATCTGCGCCAGCTCAAGCGCAACGAGCTCGTCCTCGCCGAAGGGCCGGCCGGCACTGGCAAGACCTGGCTCGCGGTCGGCCATGCGGTGTCGCTGATCGAGCAGGGCGTCGTCGAGCGCATGGTCCTGTCGCGCCCCGCCGTGGAGGCGGGTGAGCGGCTCGGCTTCCTGCCCGGCGACATGCGCGAGAAGGTCGATCCCTATCTGCGGCCGATCTACGACGCGCTGAACGACTTCATGGAAGCGCGCCATGTCGAGCGCGCGCTGCAGACCGGCATGATCGAGATCGCGCCGCTGGCCTTCATGCGCGGCCGGACGCTGACCAATGCCGTGGTGCTGCTGGACGAGGCGCAGAACGCGACCTCCGTGCAGATGAAGATGTTCCTCACCCGCCTGGGCGAGGGCTCGCGCATGATCATCACCGGCGACCCCTCCCAGATCGACCTGCCGCCGGGCCAGCGCTCGGGGCTGATCGAGGCGGTAAAGCTGCTCTCGGGCGTCGAGGGCGTCGGCTACGCCAAGTTCGAGGAGGGCGACGTCGTCCGCCACGACCTCGTGCGCCGCATCGTCATGGCCTATGAGACTGCTGCCCGGCGCGAGCGCGAGGAGCGCGAGGAGCGCCTGCGCGCGCCGCTCCCGCAGGCGCCGGTGGAGGACGAGATGGATGGCCTGAAGCGGACCCTGTCGCGGGAGCGGCCGCGATGACCGATCGACCTCGCGCGCGGCGTTCGGCGCCGCGCCCCGAGATCCGTTCCGACAAGCCTCCCGTGCCGCCCGCACTCGCCCTGCGGGCGCAGTCGCGGCAATGGCGCGCGCTGGGCGACCTGCCGGCGCTGCGGGCCCATGCTACAGAGGCGATCGAGGCCGCGCTGGCCGTGGCTCCGGTCAAGCCCCTTCCTGGCGCCGAACTGAGCCTGCTGCTGACCGACGACCGGCGCATCCGCATCGTCAACCGCGACTGGCGCGGCTTCGACAAGGCGACGAATGTCCTGTCGTTCCCGGCCGCTCCGGCAGACCGGATCGGTGCGAGCCCCGTCCTCGGCGACATCGTCATCGCCTATGAAACGGTCGCGCGCGAGGCGGAGGCCGAGGGCAAGGCCATCGCAGATCATTTCAGCCATCTCGTGATCCACGGCCTGCTGCATCTGCTTGGCGAAGATCACGAAACCGAAACGGAGGCCGAGCGGATGGAAGGGCTCGAAGTCGCGGCTCTGGCCCGCCTCGGAATCGCCGACCCCTATGCCGACGGCGAACTCGTCACCCCGCC
>NZ_LSKN01000245.1:0-62056 GCF_001557075.1 Methylobacterium sp. CCH7-A2 | reverse complement strand
GTGCAGCGTCGCTCCCGCCGGCCTGCGACCCGGCTTCTGGGCCGAGGTCGCCGCGAACAACGCTGCCTACCCGCTCGGCGTCGATCTCCTGCTGACCCATGGCGACGCCGTCGTCGGCCTGCCGCGCTCCACGCACATCGGGGAGGCTCGCTGATGTATGTCGCGGTCAAGGGCGGCGAAGCCGCCATTCTCGCCACCCATGAACGTGTCGCGGAAGCGCGTCGCGGCGACGCGGCCGTTCCGGAGATCAGCGTCGCCCAGATCCGCGAGCAGCAGGCGCTGGCCTGCGCCCGTGTCATGAACGAGGGCTCGCTCTATGATGCCGACCTCGCGGCACTGGCGCTGAAACAGGCGCAGGGCGACGTCATCGAGGCCGCGTTCCTGATGCGCGCCTATCGCACCACCCTGCCGCGCTTCGGCTCATCCGAACCGGTGGACACAGCCAAGATGGCGATCCGCCGGCGCGTCTCGGCCACCTACAAGGACCTGCCGGGTGGGCAGGTGCTGGGGCCGACCTACGACTATACACACCGGCTGTTCGATTTCGCGCTGATGGACGATACCAGCAGCGTCATGGTCGGGCCTGACCCGACCATCTCGGGACGAGAAGGCGCATCCAGCACGACCGCGACCGGAGATGCTCGGGTCAAGCCCGAGCATGACGACCTTCACGCCCCCCTCGACACCCACATGCCCCGCGTGCCCGACATCCTCGGCGCCGAGGGGCTGATGGAGCCTGAGATCGCGCCCGAGGGCGACCCGCGCCCCTTCGATCTGACCCGCGAGCCGGTCTCCTTCCCGGCCAGCCGCGATGTCCGCCTGCAGGCGATGGCACGCGGCGACGAGGGTTTCCTGCTCGGTCTCGGCTATTCGGTCCAGCGCGGCTTCGGCGGCAACCATCCCTTCGTCGGCGAGATCCGCGTCGGCGAGGTCTCGGTCGAGTTCATTCCTGAAGAGCTCGGCTTTGCGGTCGATCTCGGCGAGATCACCCTGACCGAATGCCAGATGGTCAACCAGTTTGCCGGCTCAAAGGACGTTCCACCGCAGTTCACCCGCGGCTACGGCCTGGCCTTCGGCCATAGCGAGCGCAAGGCCATGTCGATGTCGCTCGTCGATCGCGCCCTCAAGGCCCGGGAGTTCGGCGAGGCGGCCGAGTACCCGGCCCAGCAGGACGAGTTCGTCCTCTACCACTCTGACAATGTCGAGGCGGCCGGCTTCGTCGAGCATCTGAAGCTGCCGCATTATGTCGATTTCCAGGGTGAGCTCGAACTGATCCGCCGCATCCGCCGCGAGCGCGAGGCACGCCTCGCAGCCGAACCCGAGACGCTGCCGGAGGCCGCGGAATGACCATTCACCAGACCCTGCCGGGCGACGAGGCGAGCCCCGCCTACAACTATGCCTATCTCGACGAGCAGACGAAGCGGATGATCCGCCGCGCTGTGCTCAAGGCCGTGGCCGTGCCCGGCTACCAGGTGCCATTCGGCTCGCGCGAGATGCCGCTCGCCCGCGGCTGGGGCACCGGCGGCATCCAGGTCACGGCGGCGATCATCGGGCCCCAGGACACGCTGAAGGTCATCGACCAGGGCGCCGACGATACCACCAACGCCGTCTCGATCCGCCGCTTCTTCGAGAAGACCGCCGACGCCCGCACCACGGAAGCGACCGAGCAGGCGACGATCATCCAGACCCGCCATCGCATCCCGGAGGCACCGCTGACCGCCGGCCAGATCATCGTCTACCAGGTCCCGCAGCCCGAGCCCCTGCGCAAGCTCGAGCCGCGCGAGGCCGAGACGCGCAAGATGCACGCTTGGGCCGAATACGGGCTGATGCAGGTCAAGCTCTACGAAAACATCGCCCGCTTCGGCGAGGTCACGACGACCTATGACTACCCGGTCATGATCAACGGCCGCTACATCATGGCGCCCTCGCCCATCCCGAAATTCGACAATCCGAAGATGCACATGTCGCCGGCGCTCCAGCTCTTCGGCGCCGGCCGCGAGAAGCGCATCTATGCGCTCCCGCCCCATACCAGCGTGCGCAGCCTCGATTTCGAGGATCATCCCTTCCGCATCCAGAGCTGGAACGAGCCCTGCGCGCTTTGTGCAGCGACGGACAGCTATCTCGACGAGGTCGTGATCGACGATCAGGGCAGCCGGATGTTCGTCTGTTCCGACAGCCACCATTGCGAGACGCGCCGCGCCGCCGGCCATCGCGGCGCGATGCTGGGCGATGCGGCGGCGAGCGGGCTGGTCGCCTGCGAGGAGAGCACCTCATGACCCTCCACGTCTCTCCGCCCGAGGCCATCCTCGAACCTGCCCCGCTGCTCTCCGTCGCCGGCGTCTCGCGCTTCTATGGCGAGCGCATCGGCTGTGCGGAGGTCTCCTTCGACCTCTGGCCGGGCGAGGTGCTCGGCATCGTCGGCGAATCCGGCTCCGGCAAGTCGACCCTGCTGCGCTGCCTCGCCGGCATCGACCGTCCCGACGCGGGCGAGGTGCTGTTCCGGGGCGGAGCCGAACCGCTCGACATCTACTCCGTGCCCGAGCAAGAGCGCCGGCGGCTGATGCGCACCGCCTGGGGCATCGTCCACCAGAACCCACGCGACGGACTGCGCATGGATGTCTCGGCCGGCGGCAATGTCGGCGAGCGGCTGATGGACCGCGGCGACCGCCATTACGGCCAGATCCGCGAGCGCGCGCTCGACTGGCTCTCGCGCGTCGAGATCGCCGGTGCCCGCATCGACGACCGGCCGCGCCAGTTCTCCGGCGGCATGCAACAGCGCCTGCAGATCGCCCGCGTGCTCGTCTCGGAACCGCGCCTCGTCTTCATGGACGAGCCGACCGGCGGCCTCGACGTCTCGGTCCAGGCCCGCCTGCTCGACCTGCTGCGCGTGCTGGTGCGCGATCTCGGCCTCGCCGCCATCATCGTCACGCACGACCTCGCCGTGGCACGCCTCCTCACCGACCGGCTGATGGTGATGAAGGACGGCCATGTCGTCGAGCAGGGCCTGACCGACCAGGTGCTGGACGACCCTCACCACGCCTATACGCAGCTCCTCACCTCCGCGGTGCTGAGCGTATGAGCGGCTTCATCCAGCCCCAATGGTCGGGTTTCGGCCCTCAGGCCGTCCCGAGCCCCGTCTCCGGCGAGGCGGACCGGCAACCGAGCGGGCTGGAAGTCGAACGCACCCTGCTCGGACGGCCGGCCAAGGCCGCCCCGCCGCCGAACGCCCCGGCCACCCAAGGCACGCCCGTCACGCCGGCGTCACCGCGACCCGACAAGGCCTGATCCCATGACCACGATGATTCGCGTCGAGAACGTCACCAAGGCCTTCACCCTGCACAATCAGGGCGGCGTCCGGCTGCCCGTCTTCGACGACGTCAATTTCAGCGTCGAGGCCGGCGAGGCCCTCGTACTCGCGGGCGCGTCGGGCGCCGGCAAGTCGAGCCTGCTGCGCATCCTCTACGGCAATTACCGGCCGAGCGCCGGCCATATCCACATCACCCATGCGGGCCGGCCCGTCGACATCGTCACAGCCGTTCCCCGGACGGTGCTGGACATCCGCCGCCGCACGCTCGGCTTCGTCTCGCAGTTTCTGCGCGTGATCCCGCGGGTCAGCGCGCTCGACATCGTGCGCGACCCGCTGCTGGCGCGCGGCGTTGCGCCGGATCAGGCGAGCGAGCGGGCGAAGGCGATGCTCGCGCGACTCAACCTGCCGGAGCGGCTCTGGAACCTCGCGCCGGCGACCTTCTCCGGCGGCGAGCAGCAGCGCGTCAACATCGCCCGCTCCTTTGTCGACCCCTCCGCCATCATGCTGATCGACGAGCCGACCGCCTCGCTCGACGCCGCCAACCGCGACGTCGTGGTCGAACTCATCGCGGAAGCCCGCGCGAGGGGTTCCGCGATCGTCGGGATTTTCCACGACGAGGCCGTGCGCGAGAAGGTGGCGACCCGCTATCTCGACATCACCACTTTCCGGAAGGCCGCCTGATGCAGACCGTTCTGACCAATGCCCGCCTGATCCTCGAGGACGAGATCGTCACGGGCACGATCGCCTTCGAGAACGGCGTGATCACCGCGGTCGACCAAGGGCTCTCCTCGCTCCCGGCCGCCGTCGACGCGGGCGGCGACTATGTCGCGCCCGGCCTCGTCGAGATGCACACCGACAACATGGAAAAGCATTTCATGCCGCGGCCCAAGGTCTTCTGGCCGAATGGGCTCGCCGCCGCGCTGGTCCATGACGCGCAGATGGCGGCGGCCGGCGTCACCACGGTCTATGACGCGATCTGCGCCGGCACGCCCTTTTCCGCCAAGGACTACCGCAAGGACATCTTCGCCGACGTCATGACCTCGCTCGCCCGAGGCCAGGCGGAAGGCGTCTTCCGCATCGACCATCGCATCCACATGCGCTGCGAACTGACGAGCCCCGACCTTCTCAGGGATATCGAGCCCTATCAGGACGACGCGCTGGTGCAGCTTGTCTCGCTGATGGACCACACGCCCGGCCAACGCCAGTGGCGCAACATCGAGCATCTGCGGACCTATGCCATCGGCAACGGCAAGACCGAGGCGGAGTTCGAGGAGGATGTCGCCACCCGCCAGATGGAAGGCGCCGCCAATGTCGGCCGCAACTGGCAGGCGGTGGTCGAGCTCTTCAGTGCCCGTGGCATCCCGATCGCGACCCATGACGACACCACCGTCGAGCATGTCGAGGAGGGGCTGGCCTCGGGCGCGGTGATCTCGGAATTCCCGACCACGGTCGAGGCCGCCGCCGCCGCCAAGCAGCGCGGGCTCGCGACCATCGCCGGCGCCCCGAACGTCGTGCGCGGCGGCTCGCATTCCGGTGGCGTCTCGGTCTCCGAACTGGCCGAGAAAGGCCTGCTCGACGGGCTCTCCTCCGATTATGTGCCCGCCAGCCTGCTCCAGGCCGTGCTGAAGCTGCACAACGACCACGGCCTCGGCCTGCCGGACGCGATGGGCATGGTCACCTGGAAAGTGGCCGACATCCTCGGCCTGCGCGACCGCGGCCATCTCAAGACCGGGCTGCGGGCCGATCTCGTCCGCTTCAAGGCTTTGGGACCGACGCCCGTGATCGCGGCCGTCTGGTCGAAGGGCGAGCGCGCGTTTTGAGCGGCCCGCGCTATGCCCTCTATTACGCGCCCGCCGTCGACAGCGCGCTCTGGCGCTTCGGCTGCGCGACGCTGGGCTACGACGCCTTCACCGGCGAGGAGATCGCCTTCGCCGTTCCGCCCGGCTGCGACGTGCAGCTCTGGCCGGACCGCACCGCCGAACCGCGCCGCTACGGCTTTCACGCGACGCTGAAGGCGCCGTTCGAGCTGGCCAATGGCCGCAGCGAGGGTGAATTGCGGGCCTTCGCCCGGCAGATCGCCCTCGGCTGCACGGCCGTGCCTCTGGCCGGCCTCAAAGTCACATCGCTCGGCCGCTTCGTCGCACTGACGCCGGCCGAACCGAGCCCGGCGCTACAGGCGCTGGCCTTCGGCATCGTCCAGGCCTTCGAGCCGTTTCGCGCACCGCTGGGACAGGCCGATCGGGAGCGGCGCCTCGCCAGCCCGCTGACACCGACCGAGCGCGCCCATCTCGACGCCTATGGCTACCCTTATGTCGGCGACGCCTTCCGCTTCCACATGACGCTGACCGGGGCGCTCCCGCAGGACGAGGCACCCGCCATCGCCGCGGCGCTGACAGAAGCCCATGCGTGCGCCGTCCCCGCGGGTCCGGTTTCAATCGACCGCCTCGCGGTGTTCCGGCAGGACAACCGGGCCGGCCGCTTCCGCATCATCGACGCCTTTACGCTCGGCCGCTGACGACCAGGCCGGCGATCCCCACAGAACGGAGACACCCCATGGCCGCCAGGAAGCTCGGGCTCGAACCGGTGATCCATGAGACGGCGGTCGTGCGCGACGCGACCCTCGGGCGCTACACCGAGATCGGAGCGCGAACCTCCTTCGTCGAGTCGACGATGGGCGACTACTCCTATGTCGTGAACGATTCCAACATCATCTACACCACCATCGGCAAGTTCTGCTCGATCGCGGCGATGACGCGGATCAACCCCGGCAACCACCCCATGCAGCGCGCCAGCCAGTCGCATTTCACCTACCGCGCCAGCGCCTATTTCGAGGATGCCGAGGACGATGCCGCCTTCTTCGACTGGCGCCGCTCGACGCCGGTGACCATCGGCCACGATGTCTGGATCGGCCATGGCGCCATCATCCTGCCCGGCCGCAGCATCGGCACGGGCGCCGTCGTGGCGGGCGGAGCGATCGTCACCAAGGACGTCGCACCCTACACCATCGTCGCGGGCAATCCGGCCCGGCCGATCCGTGCACGCTTCCCCGAGGCGACCGCGGAGCGCCTCATGCAACTCGCCTGGTGGGACTGGGATCACGCGCGCCTGTGCGCCGCCCTTTCCGATTTCCGGGCTTTGCCGGTCGACGCCTTCCTGGCGCGCTATGAGGGCTTTGCGGCCCAACCGCCGGATAGCTTAGACGAATGACCAATGGGAAACGCAACCAAAAAGCGCATTTTCTCACATCCTCCGTCTGTATTTTGAACCTTCGTTAACCAACCAGGCGTTTCATCGATTTCGGCACCGGCACTTGGTGTTGCAGGCAGGAGCCTCCGATGACGTCTTCCGATCACCTCAATAGCCGGCTAGCGTTCATGCAGCTGGACGGCCGGGCCCGCGACCAGATCAAGGGCATGCATGACGACATCGTGGCCGCTCTGCCCGGTGCCCTCGACGCCTTCTACAGCCAGCTGCGCAACAGCCCCGAGACCAAGCGGTTCTTTTCCAGCGAGCAGCACATCGACAGCGCCAAGCAGCGTCAGTCCTCGCATTGGGACCGGATGGCCAACGGCCAGTTCGACCAGAACTTTGTCGCCGCCGTCACCAAGGTCGGCGAAGTCCATGCCCGGATCGGGCTGGAGCCGCGCTGGTACATCGGCGGCTACGCCCTGATCCTCGAAAAACTCATCACCGACGTCCTCGTCGCGCGCTGGCCGAAGCGTCGCTTCGGCAGCGGTTCGGAGGAAGCCACCCAGCGGGCGGCCGAAATCAGCGCCTTGGTCAAGGCGGCGCTGCTGGACATGGACTACGCGATCTCGGTCTACCTGGAGGCGTCCGAGGCGGCCCGTCTTCGCGTCGAGGAGCAGGCCAAGGCGATTGAGCGCTCCCTCGCCGCGGAACGCGAAACGGCCGTCGCCTCGGTCACCGAGGCCATGGCGGCTTTGGCCGACGGCAACCTCACCTTCCGGATCAGCCAGGACATTCCGGCGGAGTACGCGGCCATCCGCGACAACTTCAACGGCGCGATGGACCGGCTCGAGCAGATGGTGTCGACCATCAAGACCAACTCCTCCGCCATCGCCGCGACCTCTCAGGAGATCAATTCGGGCGCAAACGATCTTTCGATGCGCACGGAGCAGCAGGCTTCGGCGCTCGAGGAAAGCGCTGCGACCACCGAGCAACTCGCGGCCTCGGTCAAGACCTCGGCCCAGGCCTCGCGCCGCTCCGTGGCGCTCGCCGACGACGCCACCAAGATCGCCCGCACCGGCGGCGACATCGTCAAGAACGCGACCGACGCCATGGCACGGATCGAGGACGCCTCGAAGAAAATCTCCGAGATCACCAGCGTCATCGACGGCATCGCCTTCCAGACCAATCTGCTGGCGCTGAACGCCGCCGTCGAGGCCGCCCGTGCCGGCGATGCGGGGCGCGGCTTCGCTGTCGTTGCCGCAGAGGTCCGGGCGCTGGCGCAGCGCTCCTCCGACGCCGCCAAGGATATCACCGGCCTGATCGCATCCTCCGATGCCGAGGTGACGGAGGGCGTGAAGCTCGTTCGTCTGGCCGGTGGCACGCTGGAGCAGATCGTCGAGGCCGCGGCGGCCGTCTCCTCCACCGTCGAGGAGATCGCCAGTGCCTCGGGCGAGCAGGCCAACGGCATCGAGGAAATGAGCCAGACGGTCAGCCATATGGACGAGATCACCCAGCAGAACGCCGCGCTCGCCGAGCAGAGCGCCGCCTCCTCGAAGGCGCTGTTGGACCAGATCGAGCAGCTCAACCGGCTGATCTCGAGCTTCAGGACCTCGCAGGACGGCCGCATGGCCGCCCAGCCCATGCACCGCCGCCGCGCAGCCTGAGCGACCCCCGGCGCGTGCGTTGCGCCGGGCTAGCCTGCCAGCCGCCAGACGGTGCTGTGCTTGATATCGGCGTCCTCGAGGGTGCGCGTCACCGGTACCGCGTAGCTCGCGAGGGCCTCGAGCCGCTCCTTCGGCAGATAGCTGCGACCGGGATCGCCGATCAGGACCTGCGCCCCGCGCGCCGACAGTGTCGCCAGCCATGCGACGACGCTGTCGGCCATGGCGCGCTCGTAGCAGACATCGCCGGCGCAGATGACATCCCAGCCTTCGTCGCGCCCGATCAGATCCTCCAGCCGGATCGTCACTGAGACGCCGTTGGCGGCGGCATTGAGGGCCATCGCCTCCGCCGCAAAAGCGTCGATGTCGCAGGCCTCCACGCTCGCGGCCCCGCAGCGGGCCGCTGCAATGGCGACCAGTCCCGAGCCGCTGGCGAAGTCCAGCACCCGACGGCCGCGTGCGATGACCGGTTCGTCGAGGAGGTAGCGCGCCAGCGCCTGACCGCCCGCCCACGCAAAAGCCCAGAAAGGTGGCGGCAGCCCGATCGTGGCGAGTTCGTCCTCGGTCTTCTGCCAGAGCTCCGTCGCCTCCTCGGCGACATGGATCGCGATCTCAGGCGCATGCGGCACCGGTAGCAACCGGGTATGTTCGCGGATGAAGGCGCGCCGGTCGAGCGCCGGGGCGCTCACGCGGCAATGTCCGTCGTCGGCCGCGAGAGCAGCCCGCGATACAGCGCCTTGACCGCGTTCATGACATCGCGCTCGGTGTGGCCGTCGATCAGCCGCGCCCGGGCGCTCGCGCCCATGCGTTCGGCGAGAGCCGGCGCGCGGGCGAAGACGATCAGCGCCCGCGCCAGCGCCGCCGCATCACCCGGCGGGACCACCATGCCGTCCTGGCCGTCGCGCACGAAGCTGCGGCAGCCCGGGACATTCGTCGTCAGGATCGGGCGGCCGCAGGCTGCGGCCTCCAGGATCGTGCGAGGCAGACCCTCGCCGCCGCGCGAGGGCAGGATGCAGAGATGATGCTGGCGCCAGACGCCCTCGATGTCGCGCGTCGGGCCGGCCCAGTCGATCCCAGGGCGCGCGGCCCACTGCTTCAGCGTCTCCTCGGGAACCGCCTTGGGATTGGAGGGATCCGGTGCGCCATGCAGCGTCAGCTCGACCCGCGCCCCCTCGGCCCGCGCCAGCCTCACCGCCTCCACTGCGAGATCGACGCCCTTCGACCAGAGCAGTCGGGCGACCAGCGCCACCTTGAATGGCGGGGCCGGCGGCATCGGCTCCGGCATCAGGATGAGCGGATCGACCCCCGCCCCGCCGACGAGGGCGACCTTGGCGCGATCCTGCGGGTCGAGCCCCAGCGTGACGGGGTCGTCCGGGTTCTCGAACAGGAACCGCACCTGCGGCCCGTCGATCACGCCGCGCAGCCAGGCAATCGCGGCCCATCGCGCCGCTGCTGCCACCAAACCCTGGCTGGCCCCGAGAAATCCGAGCCCGGTCAGCGCGTAGACGCGCCGCTCGACACCAGCCAGCCGACCGGCGAGCCCCGCCAGCGCGATCGGCTTCAGCGCGATGCAGTGCAGGATGTCGGGCCGCTCCTGCTCGATCAGGCGCCGCAGCGCCACGATCTGCCGGAACAGCACCCGCGGGTCGAGGCTGCGCCTTTCCGCCTCGAGAGGGATCAGCCGCACGCCCACCGCCTCGAGAACGCGGCGGTGATGGCGCTCGCGCGCGATCACCGCGACATCGAAATCCAGCTCGCGCGCAGCCCGTGCCATCGGCAGGAAATGCGAGGCGAAGAACCAGTCCTCGGTGGCGACGAAGAGAAGGCGGGGGCGGCGCATGGGCGGACATCAGTCCGATGCGGCGGCCAAGGTCAAGCGGCGCGATGCGCCGCGGCGCCGCTCTCCGCTTGAAACGACCGCCCACCACCATGCTAGGCTGCCTGGAATGCAGGAGACGGACATGCACGGGACGGTCGAGACGGCGGCAACAAGAGACTTTCCGGCCGCACTGGCGCGGCTACGCGAGGCACTCGCCCATGTCGCCAACGGCGAGGTCGGGCCGATCAAGGCGCTCTATTCCCATGCCGACGATGCCACCAGCATGTATGGCTGGGGCGGCTACGAGAAAGGCTGGGAGGCCATCTCGCGGCGCTGGGACTGGGCCGCCAAGCAGTTTCGCGGCGGCACGGTCAGCCATCAGAATGTCACGACCGTGGTCGGAACGGAACTCGCACTCGTCACCGACATCGAGAACTTCGAGGTGCTGCTTCCGGATCTGGACGCGCCGACGCGCTGGACCAACCGCGTGACCCATGTCTTCCGCTTCGAAGGCAGCGAATGGCGCCTGCTGCACCGCCATGCAAACCGGCTGGAGCAGCAATACGAGCCGGCGCCGCGCCTCGCCCCGGCGTCAGGGACGTGAGGCTGTGAGCGGCTGGGCCCGCGACAGGGCAGCGGCGGCGTCGATGCGGCCGGCACCGTAGACGGGGTCGCGCCCGCGCGATCCGAGATCGACCGCCGTCTCCGTCAGCAGGCGGCGCATCGCCGCAACGTCCAGCTCCGGCCGCTTCTCCAGCACCAGAGCGACCAGCCCCGAGACATGTGCGGCGGCGATCGAGGTGCCGGACGAGAAGACGTAGCGCCCCTCGGGCTCCGCCGCGAGCACGTCGACCCCCGGCGCCGCCACGGCGATATGGCTGCCGCGATTGGCGCGGACGTAAACCCGGTCTTCGGCATCCGTCGCCGTCACCGCGATGACATTGGGATCGACCGCGGGATGGAGCGGCGCCGAGGCCGGCCCGGCGTTCCCGGCAGCAGCGACAGCGACCACACCCTTGGCCGCGAGTCCCGCGAGACCGCGCGACAACAGCCGGTCCTCAGGGCCGGCGAAGCTGAGATTGACGACGCGCGCGCCCTGATTCACCGCCCATTCGATCGCCGAGAGGATTTGCAGGCTGGTGCCGTTGGCTGCGCCCGATCCGGCCTTGCCGGAAAAGGCCCGCGCCACCAGCAGCCTTGCGGCAGGCGCAACGCCCTGCAACTGTCCCTGCGCGACGATCGCCGCCGCCATCGAGGTGCCGTGGGCATGGGGTTCGAACGGCCCGCCGAGCGCATCATAGGCGCCGAGGATCGCCCCCCTCAGTTCCGGATGCCCGACATCGACCCCGGAATCGATCACGGCGACCCGGACTGCATTGCCGCGCGCGACCTTGTGGACCTCCCCGAGGCGCAGCTTGTCGACCACATACTGCGCCGGCAGCTCGCGCCGGACCGGCGGAGCGCGCAGGGCCGCGGGATCGGACAGGCGCAGCGTCGGGACATCCGAGCGCGTGCTGGTCGCGGTGGTGCTGACCGGCTGTGCCAGATCCTGCTGGAGTTCGAAGGTGAAATTCGGCTGGGCCCCTGCAATGGCGTTGTCGCTCGCCATCTGGGTCAGGACGGCGCGCAGGTCGCGCCCTTCCGCGAGCCGGGCGCGGATGATCGTCGTGCCCGCCAGTTCGACGCGCCGGCTCGCGATCAGGGTCGCGCCGTAGCGGCGCAGCACCGCCTCGGCCTGGGCGTCCGGCGCAAGCTCGAACAGAATCTCCCCGGGCACGAAACGGGTCTCGTCGGCCGCGGGGACGACGGTGCGCGACGGCCGCTGGCCGAAGATGCCCGGAACCTGCCAGGCCGGCGGCGGCACGGTGATCGCGCGGGTTGAGCCTCCGGGCGGGCTGGCCGGCGGCGTGTTGCCCTGGCCCTGCTGCTGCGCCCCCGCGGGCGCTGCACCCAGCGCCAGCGCGACGCAGCCGGCAGCCATGAGCAGCCCGGTCAGGGAACGGAACGACCTCATGATGCGCTCTCCCGATGCGCTCGGATGCGGCGAAGCCTTACCAGAACCATGCCCCGCCGTCACCGCCGCGCTCAGGGCGCCGGCGCGACGAAACGCACGATCGCGGCCTCGGATTTCATCCGGGCCGCGATGGCGTCGACCTGGGCCTGGGTCAGCGAGGCATCGCCGACGCGGACCTTGAAGAAGCCGTTCGCGCGGGGGCCATCGACGACCGAGGCGTCGAAGCGCTTGAAGAAGGAGGCGATGTCGCCCGCCCGCGCATCGGCCGAGAAGCTCAGCAGCACATAGCGCTCGGACGCCTGCGACACGCTCGAGGCGGTTTCGAAACCGGTCCGCTCGCGCAGGACGAGGCTGGTCAGCGCGATCCCCTGGATCGCGACCAGCGCGATCGCCGCCGCACCCGCATAAGCGAGCCGGCGCGGCGGCTGCGCCGCGAGCAAAGTCCCGAGCCAGGTGAAAAAGCCGCCCTTCGCTGAGGAGAGAAGGCTCTGGCGGCGCGGCTCGGCCTCGATGCCGGCCATCAGCCGGTCGAGGACCCGCGGCGAGGGCGCGCCGAGCCGCTCGTTGAGCAGCACGGTCTCGGCCATGTCGTCCCGCACGATGTCGAGACGCAAGGCAAGGTCGCGATCCTCCGCCAGGGCCGCCTCGACGCGGGCCTTGTCGGCCGGCGACAAACGTCCCGTGGCATAGAAGGGCAGAAGCAGCTCGATTTCGGCCCGCTTCGGATCGGTCGCGATGGCGTCGGTCATGACTGAACTCCGGAATCGCGCACCGCCTGGAAACGGATGGCGCAGGGACGGAAACGCATCGGCATGGCGGAGCTGCGACCTGCGGCGCGCGGCGTCCCCTCAGGGCCAGCCACGGTCGATCCCGGCCGCCTTGAGCAGCTCTCCCAGCTTCTTGCGAGCGTGGAAGAGCCGGGTTTTGACGGTGTTCTCGGGGATGCCGACGATCCGGGCAACCTCCTCCACTGAACTCTCGTGATAGTAGACCAGGTCGATGACCTCGGCATGCTCTCGCGAGAGCTTGGACAGGCAGGCCCGGATTGCGAGCCCCTTGTCCTGCTTCTGGAGAACGACCTCGGGGTCGTCCGCCTCGTCTTCGATCCCGGCGGCGAAATCGTCGTCCAGCCCCGCATCGCGCCGCTTGCGCAAGGCCGAGTAGGACTTGTTCCGCGCGATGGTGAGGAGCCAGGTCGTGACCGAGGATCGCGCCTCGAACCGGTCGGCCTGACGCCAGAGGTCCATGAAGACGTCACCCGTCACATCCTCCGCCATCGTCTCGTCGCGCAGCAGCCGCAGCGCAAAACGATAAACCCGCGTCTGGTGCCGCGAGAACAGCACCTTCATCGCGAGCCGGTCGCCACCGGCGATCCGCTTGACGAGTTCTTCGTCGGATTCCGTATGCATCGCCCTCGAGGCCTGACATCCGGCTCGCGAGGGTTGGTCGCAGCGAGCGTAGGAGAGGTTCAACCGCCGGCACGAAAAATTCGCCTGCGACGATTTCGCCTACGTTATCGGCGCGGCGGCCCGACGGAAAGGGGGAAATCCCGCGCAGCTCAGACGCGGCGACGTCCGCGCGCAAAGGGCACGAGACGCGAGGAGGGTTCCGACGCCACAGATGGGTCTGATATGCCGCCGTCAGGCGGCGGGCTTGGCCTTCGCCCGGCCCTTGCCGGCTTCGGCCTTGCTGGCCTTCGCGGCGGCCTTGGCCTCGGCGATCGCGGCCTTTGCCTGCGCCTGTTCGGCGGCGACGATGGCGGCGGTCTCGGCGTCGGCGGCTTCCTTGGCGAGGCGCAGCGCCCTCAGCCGTGCCGTCTTCTGGAGAACGGCCTCGCGGGCGAGCTGCTCGGCCTCGAGCGCGCGGGAGGCTTCCTGCTTGCGCGCATCGACCTTGTCGAAGGCGCGCTGGGCGCGCAGCTTGAGTTCGTCGGACGAAAGGCCTCGCGTCGCCATGGCGGCTCGCTCCGGGTTCGCGGCAGCGGCGGGTTCACGGTCCGGCCGGAGGGCGCGGAGCGACCCGCCCCTGTGGGAGGCATGTCACGGCGGAAACCTCGCTGGGTCCCGCGGCCTCGGCAGGCGGTCGATCAGGCGATCCGGCCGCCGGGGCCAGGTCTGACGGGCAGGGCAGAGCCCGGCCGGACAGCAATCAGCGGCGGCCCTTGCCGGCGGCGCGCATCTGCGCGTACTGCACGGCCTCGAGCAGCACCTTGCGCGGGCGCTCGGCGTCGCGCTTGGCCTGCTCGGCCTTGCGGGCGGCCTCGCGGGCGAGTTCGGCGATCCGCTCTTCCTCTTCGCGGCGCAGACGCTCGATCTCGGCAAGACGCTCCTGTTCGGCGCGGATGGCGGCCTTTTCAGCCTCGCGCGCGGCGCGGGCGGCGGCGATGGCTTCGCGTTCCGCGCGTCGCTGCTGCATGATCGGGTCATCCGGACCCGGCCTCGCCTTGAAACGCTCCAGGAGCGCTTTCTTGGCGGCCGCGGAATTGGCCTGACGATCAGTGAAGCTGCGGTCGTTCGGGTTCTTCAAGGGTGGCCTTCTCTCGGGTTGTGACGGGCGCATCGCGGCCCGCGAGGGCGCATTAATCCAAAATGCGCCCGAATGGTATCGAAATCAGCGCGGCGCGGGTGCGCTTCCAGCGCGCACCGGGCGCGGCTTCGGCTTCGGGGCGGCGATCAGGCCCTCGCGCTGCATCTGCTTGCGGGCGACCTTGCGGGCGCGGCGGATGGCGTCGGCCTTCTCGCGAACGCGCTTCTCGGACGGCTTCTCATAGGCCGAACGACGCTTCATCTCGCGGAACACGCCTTCGCGCTGCATCTTCTTTTTCAGCACCCGGAGGGCCTGGTCGACATTGTTGTCGCGGACGAGAACCTGCATCTGTCACTCCCTTGGTTGGAGAATGGAAAAAAGGGCCGGCACGGGCACCGACCCTTCGTCACGCCGCTCTGGCTCAGGCTTGGAAACGGGGGCGCCAGTACATCCGTGGTCGCCCTCCTGCTGTCCTGGCCGGCCGTCGCGGCGATCGTCTCAGTCGGCGCGGAGCTGGTCGGCCGACATCTTGCCCGAGCGCTTGTCCTGCGTGAGCTCGTAGGAGATCTTCTGACCTTCCCGAAGATCGCGCATGCCGGCGCGCTCGACGGCGCTGATGTGGACGAACACGTCCTGACCGCCGTCATCCGGCTGAATGAAACCGAAACCCTTGGTCGAATTGAACCACTTGACTGTACCGGCGCTCATGACGAACCCTTTCACGGTATGATTGTGCGACGCGGACGGATGTCGCGCGCCGTTTTTCGAATTTTGAGCGGGAAGGTCGTCAGCGTGCGCAGCTGAACTGCGCGGGGCCAAGTCGTTCGGCCTAAATATCGACAAACCCCATATGGGCGCTTGAACCCACAATGTCAATGCAACTGCCGCGCGAATGCGCCGACGGTGCCCCCGCCCCCGCGCTCACGCGCTTTACAATGACGCGCTTTTCGCCAAGAGGCTGGCGGCGCAATCGCAACCCTGCGGATTTTCTCTCCGTGCAGACGCCTTCGCTGAACCAGTTCCGTCGCATCGTGGTGAAGGTCGGCTCGAGCCTTCTCGTCGATCGCGACCGCGGCCGCCTGCGTCAGGCCTGGCTCGCCGCTCTCGCCGAGGACCTCGCCGATCTGCATCAGCGCGGCGCGGATGTGCTCGTCGTCTCCTCGGGCGCCATTGCCCTGGGGCGCACCGTGCTCGGCCTGCCCTCGGGCCCGCTGCGCCTCGAGGAGAGCCAGGCCGCCGCCGCGGTCGGACAGATCGCGCTTGCCCGCACCTGGGCCGAGGCACTGGGCCATCACGCGCTCACCGCCGGGCAG
Source organism: Methylobacterium sp. CCH7-A2 (assembly GCF_001557075.1). NCBI lineage: Bacteria > Pseudomonadati > Pseudomonadota > Alphaproteobacteria > Hyphomicrobiales > Methylobacteriaceae > Methylobacterium > Methylobacterium sp. CCH7-A2. Next base: position 46,227 of record NZ_LSKN01000245.1, on the reverse strand, counting down.
ATCCTGCTGACCCTCGCCGACACGGAAGAGCGCCGCCGTTATCTCAACGCCCGCGCCACGCTCGGCCGCCTGCTCGATCTGCGCGCCGTGCCGGTGATCAACGAGAACGACACCGTCGCCACCACCGAGATTCGCTATGGCGACAACGACCGGCTCGCCGCCCGCGTCGCCACCATGGCGGGCGCCGATCTGCTGGTGCTGTTCTCCGACATCGACGGGCTCTACACCGCCCCGCCCGCTCGCGATCCGGCGGCGCGCCATATTCCCGTCGTCGAGCGGATCACGCCCGAAATCGATGCGATGGCCGGCGGCGCGGCGTCCGAACTGTCGCGCGGCGGCATGCGCACCAAGATCGAGGCCGGCAAGATCGCCGCCAGCGGCGGCACCCACATGCTGATCGCCGACGGCCGCGGCAAGAACCCGCTCTCGGCCATCACGCAAGGCGCGCGCTGCACCTGGTTCCTGACCGCCTCGACGCCCGCCACCGCCCGCAAGACCTGGATCGCCGGCTCGCTGGAGCCGCGCGGGACGCTCCATGTCGATGCGGGCGCCGCCCGCGCGCTCGCCGGCGGCGCGAGCCTCCTGCCCGTCGGCGTCAGCCGGATCGAGGGCGAGTTCGCCCGTGGCGACGCGGTGCTGATCCGGGACGGGGACGGCCGCCTGCTCGGGCGCGGGCTCGTCGCCTATGACGCGGCCGAGGCCGCGCTCGTCCTCGGCAAGGCCTCGCGCGACATCGCCGCCATCCTGGGATATCCCGGACGCGCCGAGATGATCCACCGGGACGACATGGCGCTCGGCGTGAGCTAAGGTTGCGGGAAGATGGCGTCTGGCAGGGTGGACATGACGAGCGAAGCGGTGCTCCGCGTGGTCTCGAACGAGGGGCTCGCCCGCGACGGCGGACCGGCGCCGGATCTGGCCGCCGAGATGCTGGCCCTCGGCCGGCGCGCCCGCGCGGCCGCGCGACAGGTGTCGCTCGCCTCCGCTGAACGGCGCGATGCCGCTCTACTTGCCATGGCCGGCGCCTTGCGGGTCCGCGCTTCCGCCATCCTGGCCGCCAATGCGCTCGACCTCGCCGATGCGCGCGCCGCCGGCCAGACAGCGGCTTTTGTCGACCGCCTTCTGCTGGACGATCATCGCCTCGCCGGGGTGGCGGACGCAGTCGCCGGCATCGCCGCCCTGCCCGATCCGCTCGGCCGCGTCCTCGCGAGCTGGACGCAGCCCAACGGCCTGCGCTTCGAGCGCGTCACGACGCCGCTCGGCGTCATCGCGGTGATCTTCGAAAGCCGCCCGAACGTGACGGCCGATGCGGGAGCGCTCTGTCTGAAGAGCGGCAACGCCGCGATCCTGCGCGCCGGCTCCGACAGTTTCCGGACCTCGACCGAGATCGCGCTCGCCCTGCGCGAGGGGCTGACGGCGGCCGGCCTTCCGGCGGATGCGATCCAGCTCGTGCCGACCCGTGACCGCGCCGCCGTGGGCGAGATCCTGAAGGGGCTCGACGGCAGCGTCGACGTCGTCGTGCCGCGCGGCGGCAAGAGCCTGGTGGCGCGCGTGCAGAGCGATGCGCGGGTGCCGGTCTTCGCGCATCTCGACGGCAACTGCCATGTCTATGTCCACGCCGCCGCCGATCTCGCCATGGCGCGCGACATCGTGCTCAACGCCAAGCTGCGCCGCACCGGCGTCTGCGGCGCGGCCGAGACGCTGCTGATCGACGAGGGCTGCGCGGCGACGCATCTCGAGCCGCTGGTGACGGCCCTGATCGACGCGGGCTGCGCGGTGCGCGGCGATGCCCGCACCCAGGCCGCCGTGGCCCGGGCCGAGGCGGCGACCGAGACCGACTGGGCGACCGAATATCTCGACCGCATCATCGCGGTGAAGGTCGTCGCGGATCTCGACGAGGCCGTCGCCCATATCGAGCGCTACGGCTCGCATCACACCGACGCGATCGTGACCGCCGACGAGGCCGCCGCCGCGCGTTTCCTCGCCGAGGTCGATTCCGCGATCGTGCTGCACAACGCCTCGACGCAGTTCGCCGATGGCGGCGAATTCGGCTTCGGCGCCGAAATCGGCATCGCCACGGGCAGGATGCATGCGCGAGGCCCCGTCGGCGTCGAGCAGCTCTGCTCCTTCAAGTACCGCGTCCACGGCAACGGCCAGATCCGACCGTGAGCGACGAAACCGGGGCCCCGTCCCCCCACCTCGCCCTCGAGCATCTGCGCCTGCCACCCCACGCACCGGGGCTGCGCATCGGCCTGTTCGGCGGCACCTTCAACCCGGCCCATGACGGCCACCGCATGGCGAGCCTGACCGCGCTGCGCCGGCTCCAGCTCGACCGCATCTGGTGGCTGGTGACGCCCGGCAACCCGCTGAAGGACAATGCGGCGCTGCCGTCGCTCGCCCAGCGCATCCGCTTCGGGCGCAAGCTCGCCGACCACTCCAAGATCCACGTCACCGGCATCGAGGCGATGCTGCGCACGCGCTACACCGCCGACACGCTGCGCGCGCTGAAGCGCCGCTGTCCCGGCGTGAATTTCGTCTGGATCATGGGCTCGGACAATCTCGCCAGCTTCCACCGCTGGAACGAGTGGCGCACCATCGCGAGGATGATGCCGATGGCGATCATCGACCGCCCGGGATCGACCCACAGCGCCGTCGCCTCGCCAGCCGCCAACTGGCTCTCGCGCTGGCGGATTTCGGAAAGCCAGGGCGCCGCTCTGGCCCTGACGAAGCCGCCCGCCTGGGTCTTCCTGCATGGACGCCGCTCCGAGCTTTCGTCGACGATGCTGCGCGAACAGGCCGAACGCGATTGAATTTCGGGCCGATTGCGCGTATTTTGACCTTACCGCGCCGCGAGCGCACAAACCCGTGAGGATACGGATCTGACCCCTTCAACCCGTGGCGAAGCCGAGCCCAAGCCGCTTCCCCAGGAAGCCGTGCAGGAGAATCCTTCTGCCGACAGCATCGCCCTCGCTCTTCACGTCCTGGAGGACATGAAGGCGGAAGACATCACGGTCATCGACCTGGTCGGCAAGACCTCGCTGGCCGATGCGATGATCATCGCGACCGGTCGTGTGAACCGGCATGTCGCCTCCATCGCCGATTCTCTCATCGAGGCGATCAAGGGCTCCGGCCTTCCCGCGCCCAAGGTCGAGGGCATGCCGGCTTGCGACTGGGTGCTGATCGATACCGGCGACATCATCATCCACGTCTTCCGCCCGGAAGTGCGCCAGTTCTACAATCTCGAGAAGATGTGGGGCGCGGACCGCCCCAGCGAGCGCCTCGTCGGCTGACGGCGCTCCCCGCGCATGCGCCTCGCCCTGATCGCCGTCGGCCGTCTCAAGGACGGCCCGGAACGCGAACTCTGCGAGCGCTATCGCGAGCGCGCGGCCGCGCTGGGGCGCGGCCTCGGCCTCTCCGGCCCCGACATCGTCGAAATCGCGGAAAGTCGCGGCCGCCGCCCCGAGGAGCGCAAGCGGGAGGAGGCGGCTGCGATTCTCGCGAGGCTGTCCCCTGGCCTCGTCGTCGCGCTGGACGAGCGCGGCCGCAGCCAGGGCAGCGACGCCTTCGCCGCAGGGATCGCGGCGGCACGCGACGCCGGCACCGCCTCCTTCAGCCTCGTCATCGGCGGCGCGGACGGGCTGGCGGAGGAAATCCGCGCCCAGGCGGCGCGGACGCTCGCCTTCGGCGGCCTGACCATTCCCCATCAGCTCGTGCGGGTCCTCGTTCTGGAGCAGCTCTACCGCGCGATGACGATCCTCGCCGGTCACCCCTATCATCGCGCATGAACGCGCTTCTCCCTCTGATTCGTTTCCCCGGCGCCGGTCGCTCCCGGCGGTTGGCGACACTCGCGCTCGCACTCCTCCTGGCCGGCGCCCCGGCGGCGGGACAGCCGCAGCCGGCCGACCCCGAGGCGCTCGCGCGCGAGGCGATGCAGAAGCTGGTCGAGAAGCAGGCGCGCGAGGCCGAGCTGAAGACAATCGAGGAGCGCCTCGCCGGCAATGCCGAAGCCCGCGCGAAGCTGGAGGCGGAGATCGCCGCGATCCGGGCCGACCGGGCCGCTCTCAACAAGGCCCTGCTCGATACCACCGCCCGGGCCCAGGGGGCCGAGCAGCGGATCAGCGCTCTCGAACAGCGCCTCTCGCTGCTGCAGTCGAGCGAAACCGCCATTCGCCGCTCGCTTGAGGGGCGCCGCGGCCTGATCGCGGAGGTGCTCGCGGCCCTTCAGCGCATCGGCAGACGCCCGCCGCCCGCCGTTCTGGTGCGTCCGGAAGACATTCTCGAAGCGGTGCGGGCTTCGATGCTGCTCGGCGCCGTCGTGCCCGATCTACGGCAGGAGATCGAGGTTCTCGGCACCGATCTCGGCGAACTGGTGCGGCTGCGCGAAAGCATCGGCACGGAGCGCAAGGCGTTGTCGGGCGAACTCGAGCAGCTCGCGGGCGAGCGGCAGCGCATCGCCTCCCTCGTCGAGGCCCGCCGCCAGCGCGAGGCCAGCGCCACGCGTGACGCGGAAGCGCAGCGCGGGCAGGACGGCGAACTCGCCGCCAAGGCGAGGAGCCTGCGCGATTTCGTCGAGCGGATGGAGAAGGAGATCTCCACCGCCAATCGGGCTGCTGAGGCGGCGCGCCAGGCGCTCGAGGCGGAGACCCGCGAACAGCGCCAGCGCATGGCGGCGCTCGCCTTCAAGGACCCGGCACGCCTGGCTCCCAAGATCGCTTTCGCCGAAGCGCGTGGTCTGTTGCCGCTGCCGGTGGCAGGATCACAATTGCGTGGATTCGGCGAATCCGACGGTGCTGGCGGCACCACACGCGGGATTTCCTTGGAAACGCGGCCCGGCGCCCTAGTTTCGGCGCCTTCGGACGCTTGGGTCGTCTATGCGGGTCCTTTCCGGTCTTTCGGGCAACTCTTGATCCTGAATGCCGGCGGGGGGTACTATCTCTTGCTCGCCGGGATGCAGCGGATCGACGTGGCTCTCAACCAGTTCGTTCTCGCGGGGGAGCCGGTTGCGGTGATGGGCGAAACGTCGGAAGCTGCCGCGACGATCGTGGGCTCGGGAGCAGGCCTTCCGGTGCTGTATATCGAGTTCAGAAAAGACGGCGTGTCGGTCGATCCGGCCCCGTGGTGGACGAAACCGCTTGGCGAAAAGGTTCGCGGATGATGCGCAAGGTTTCTCTCGTTTTCGCCGGGGCTGTGCTGGGTGCGGGGCTGACCGGCATGGTCACGCAGACGCGCCTGCTCACCTCGACCAGCGCGGTCGCGGCCTCCGCCGAGGTCTATCGCAGCCTCAACCTCTTCGGTGACATCTTCGAGAAGATCCGCACCGACTATGTCGAGAAGCCGGACGAGCAGAAGCTGATCGAGGCCGCCATCAACGGCATGGTCTCCTCGCTCGACCCGCATTCCTCCTATCTCGACGCCAAATCGTTCCGCGACATGGACACCGACATGCGCGGCCAGTTCGGCGGCCTCGGCATCGAAGTCACCATGGAGGAAGGCATCCTCAAGGTCGCCAAGCCGATCCGGGACACGCCGGCCTTCAAGGCCGGCATCCTGGCCAACGACATCATCAGCCAGATCGACGGCCAGGAGGTGAAGGGCCTCTCCCTGACCCAGGCGGTCGAGAAGATGCGCGGCATCATCAACACCCAGGTCAAGCTCAAGGTCGAGCGCCCCGGCAAGCCGGAGCCGCTGGAATTCACGCTGACGCGCACGACCATCGTCGTTCCCGCCGTCGAGGAGCGCGTCGAAGGCGATGTCGGCTATATCCGCATCGGCACCTTCAGCGAGCAGACCTATGAGGGCCTGCGCAAGGCGATCGACAAGGTCAATGCCGACATCGGCGCCGACAAGCTCAAGGGCTACATCATCGACCTTCGCAACAACCGGGGCGGCCGCCTCGACCAGTCCGTGCTGGTCTCCGATGCCTTCCTGGAGCGCGGCAAGATCGTCTCGACCCGCGGGCGCAACGCCGAGGAGACTCAGGTCTTCAATGCCAAGGCGGGCGACCTCACCAAGGGCAAGCCGGTCGTCGTGCTGATCAACGGCTCCTCCGCCTCGGCCGCCGAGATCGTCGCCGGCGCGCTGCAGGACCACAAGCGCGCCACGATCATGGGCACGCGTTCCTTCGGCAAGGGCTCGGTCCAGACCGTGATACCGCTCGCCGGCAATGGCGGCCTGCGCCTGACGACGGCGCGCTACTACACGCCGTCCGGCAACTCGATCCAGGCGAAGGGCATCTCTCCCGACATCGAGGTGGTGCAGGACATCCCGCCGGAGCTGAAGGACAAGATCGCCGAGAACAAGGGCGAGGCGGCGCTGAAGGGCCATCTCAAGGCTGGCGACGGCAAGGACGAGCAGTCCGGCTCCGCTTCCTATGTGCCCAACGACCCGACCAAGGACACCCAGCTCATCGCCGCCCTGAACCAGCTCCGCGGCGTCAAGAAGGATGCCGCCGCCCCGCAGGCCGAGGCGCCCAAGCCCAATTGAGCAGGGCCCGCGCGCCTTCGGCGGCTGAGGTCGCGGGAGGCTGTCTGATTCCGTTCGAATCCGACATACTCTCGCTTCGCGGACCACTGATTCGGGTCCGTTCGCAAGCTTGAGGACGGCTTCGCTTGGCCGGAACGCCGCTCACTGAGCTCAACCGGCCACTCGGCCAGGACCGCCCGACATCCCCGGCCCGGCCATGGGGCCGCTGGGCCGTGTTCGCGGGGGCTGGCCTCGTCGGTCTGGCCTGGATCGGGCTTCTGCTCGTCGTCGCCATCCGACGCGATCCGGATGGCGGTCAGCCGATGGCGACCGCCCGTATCGAAACCCGCCCGGCACAGCCCTCCGTTCCCGCTGGCCCGGCCGTTGCGACCGCCCCGGCCGACGCGTCCCGCACCCAGGCCAGCGCACGCCAGCTCGAGAGCGAATCCGGCGTCACCGTGGTGCGCCCGGGATCGGATGCGCCCGGCGCCATCGTGATCACCATTCCCGACACCCCCACGGTCGTGAAGCTGGCCCCCGCGCCCGACAATCGCCTCGTCGAGCGGACCCGGCACGGGATGCTCCCGAAGATTGCTCCGGACGGCACGACCCCAGCCCAGCACTATGCGCGCCCGCTTGGCCCGCCACCGGCCGGCAAGGTCAATGGACGCGTCGCGATCCTGGTCGGCGGCCTCGGCATCAGCCCCACCGGGACCGCCGACGCTATCACGAAGCTGCCCGGCCCAGTCTCGCTTGCCTTCGCACCCTATGGCGCCGAACTGGAGCGGACGGTCCAGCGCGCCCGCGGCGAGGGCCATGAGGTGTTCCTGCAGCTGCCGATGGAGCCGTTCGACTATCCCGACAGCGATCCCGGACCCCACACGCTGCTGACCGGCCCCAAGGGCGCCGAGAACATCGAAAGGCTGCACTGGGCGCTTGGCCGCTTCACCGGCTATGTCGGGATCGTCAACTTCCTCGGCGGCCGCTTCACCTCCGACGAGGCGGCGCTGTCCTCGATCCTGCGCGAACTCGCCGGCCGCGGCCTGATGGTCGTCGATGATGGCTCTTCGGCGCGCAGTCTTCTCGCCGCTTCCGCGCAGCGGGCCCAGATCCCGACGCTGAAGATCGACCGCGTGGTCGATGCGGTTGCCCGCCCCGACGCGATCGACAAGGAACTCGCCGCGATCGAGGCCACGGCCCGTGACCAGGGCGTCGTCGTGCTCGGCGCCAGCGCGCTCCCGGTCTCGATCGAGCGCATCGCGCGCTGGGCGCAGACGCTGGAAGCGAAGGGCCTCGTCATCGTGCCGATGAGTGCGGCCCGGGGCCTGCGCAGCCCCAAGACCACCGGATCCCTCAGATGATCACCGCCACGCCGCCGGACGGCTACCGCCCCTGCGTGGGGCTCGCCCTGTTCAACGCCGAGGGCTTCGTCTTCGTCGGTCGCCGCGCCAACAGGTCCCAGCGCGAGCATGTCGCGCCCGGCCATGAATGGCAGATGCCGCAGGGCGGCATCGACGCCGTCGAAACACCGCTCCAGGCCGCCATCCGCGAACTTCAGGAAGAGACCAACGTCACCTCGGTGGCGCTGCTGGCCGAGAGCCCGGGCTGGCTCGCCTATGATCTGCCGACTGCCATCGGCAAGGAGGCCTGGAAAGGGCGCTGGCGCGGTCAGGCGCAGAAATGGTTTGCCTTCAGGCTGACGGGCCCCGACAGCGAGATCGACATCGCGACGCCGGCGGGCGGCCACAAGGCCGAATTCGACGCCTGGCGCTGGGAGCGGCTGGAGCGCACGGTCGATCTCATCATTCCGTTCAAGCAGGGCGTCTATCGCGAGGTCGCCTCCCTGTTTGCGCCCTTCGCCGCCGCCTGACCTACTTTCGCCACCCGGGACCCGCTCATGACATTCGACGGTGATCCCGGGCCGGTTTCGGCATCCCTGCGCGCGCGGCTGGCTCCGGACGGCATCCTGCGAGCGGGCATCAACCTGTCCAATTTTCTGCTCGTCTCCGCACGCGCGGCCGACGGTGTCCCGGTCGGCGTCTCGCCGGACATGGCGAAAGCGATCGCGGACCGACTCGGCGTCGCGCTGCGGCTCGTGCCTTACGCCTCGCCCGCTCTGCTGGCCGATGCGGCGGGCCGCGACGAATGGGACATCGGCCTGATCGGCGCCGAGCCGCAGCGCGCCGAGACGATCGCCTTCACCGCCGCCTATGCGCAGATCGAGGCGACCTATCTCGTGCCGGCCGGCTCGCCGCTCAACACGATCGACGCCGTGGACGCCCCCGGCATCCGCATCGCCGTCACGGGTGGCACGGCCTATGGCCTCTGGCTGGATCGTAACATCCGGCGCGCCGAACTCGTCCGCACCGCCACCATGGACAAGACCTTCGCCGATTTCCGCGACCAAGGGCTCGACGCCCTGGCCGGCCTGCGCATGCGCCTGCTCGAAGACGCCAAGCAGATGCCGGGCGCGCGCCTGCTCGATGGACGCTTCATGGCCGTGCAGCAGGCGATCGGCGTCCCCCGCAGGTCTGACGGACTGACGGAGGAGGCGGTCGCCTGGCTCGGCCGCTTCGTCGCGGCGGCCACCGCGTCCGGCTTCGTCGCGGACCGCATCCGCCATCACGGCATCATGGGGCTGAGCGTCGCGTGAAGGAACCGGGCTTGCCGGACCCGACGGCGCGGCCCAATTTCCGACATCGGGAACCGCTCTCAGACAAGCGGGTTGCCGGAGCGGCGCCAGGGGCGTCGCGGTCAACAGGAGCGCAATGGTGCAGGATCTGATCTGGGCAAAGCTGGCGGAACACCATCAGGCCACGCAAGCCCGCCCCTTGCGGGCTCTCTTTGCCGAGGATTCCGCCCGCTTTACCGACTTCTCCGCCCGTCTCGACGATCTGCTCCTGGATTACTCCAAGACCGCTGTGACGGCGCAGACACGCGCGCTCCTGCTTGAACTGGCCGAAGCCACCGGCGTTGCCGGTCAGCGCGATGCCATGTTCGCGGGCGAGGCGATCAATACCACGGAGAAGCGCGCTGTCCTTCACACCGCCCTGCGCGCACCGAAGAGCCATCGCGTCCTGGTCGACGGGCAGGACGTGATGCCCGCGATCCACGAGACCCTCGACCGGCTCGGCGCCTTCGCGGACGGGGTTCGCGGAGGCCGTATCGCGGCCTCGGACGGCGCGCCCTTCACCGACGTCGTCAATATCGGCATCGGCGGCTCCGATCTCGGCCCCGTCATGGTGACGCTGGCGCTGGCGCCCTATCATGACGGGCCGCGCCTGCATTACGTTTCCAATGTCGACGGCGCCCATATCGCCGACACGCTGGCGCGGCTCGATCCGGCGCGGACGCTCTTCATCGTCGCCTCCAAGACCTTCACCACGGTTGAGACCATGGCCAACGCCGCCACCGCACGGCGCTGGATCGCGGCTGCGCTCGGCGAGGCTGCGGTCGGCGCCCACTTTGCCGCCGTCTCCACGGCGCTCGACAAGGTCGCCGCCTTCGGCATCGCGCCGGACCGCGTCTTCGGGTTCTGGGACTGGGTGGGGGGCCGCTATTCGGTCTGGTCCGCCATCGGCCTGCCGGTCATGATCGCGGTCGGGCCGACGCACTTCCGCGCCTTTCTCGCCGGCGCCCACGCCATGGACGAGCACTTCCGCACCGCGCCGCTCGCCCATAACCTGCCGGTCCTGCTCGGCCTGATCGGCATCTGGCACCGCGACATCTGCAACTATCCGGCGCGCGCGATCCTGCCCTACGACCAGCGCCTGCTGCGCCTGCCGGCCTATCTCCAGCAACTCGACATGGAATCGAACGGCAAGCGCGTCCGCAAGGACGGCTCGCCCGTCGAACGGCCGAGCGGCCCGCTCGTCTGGGGCGAGCCCGGCACCAACGGCCAGCATGCCTTCTACCAGCTCATCCACCAGGGCACGGACACCATCCCCTGCGAGTTCATGGTCGCGGCAGAAGGGCACGAGCCGGAGCTGGCGCATCATCACCGGCTGCTGCTGGCCAATTGCCTCGCCCAAAGCGAGGCCCTGATGAAGGGCCGCACGCTAGAGGAGGCGCGCGAGTTGCTGGCGAAACAGGGGCTGTCCGAAGCGGACATCGCGGCATTGGCGCCGCACAAGGTCTTCCCCGGCAACCGCCCCTCGGTCACGCTGGCCTACCGCAAGCTCGATCCCTTCACACTCGGCCGCCTGATCGCGCTCTACGAGCACCGCGTCTTCGTCGAGGCCGCGATCTGGGGCATCAACGCCTTCGATCAATGGGGCGTCGAACTCGGCAAGGAGCTGGCGACGGCGCTACTGCCGGTCATCGAGGGCAAGGCTCCCGCCGACGCCCATGATTCCTCGACCGCCGGCCTGGCGGGCTATCTGACCGCATCGTCTTGATTCCAGTCAGGGCGGCCTCAGCGGGCCCGGTGTCCGCAGCACCGGTCTTGCATCGGCGGAACAGGCGGTCCCACGCTTCGGTGACGAAGGCGATCCGACGATGAACGACAGCACAAGCGGCCGGTCCGGATCGACTCATCTTGGCCCACCCGCTGATCCCCGCTCGCTGCGGCGGCGGGAGGACGCACGCTTCCTCACCGGGCGCGGCGATTACCTCGGCGATCGCGCCCCGGACGGCGAATTCGCCGCCGTCATGCTGCGCTCGCCCCATGCCCATGCCCGCATCCGCGCGATCGACCGCTCTGCAGCGGCAAGCCTCCCCGGCGTGCACGGAGTCTACACCGCCGCGGATCTCGACGGCCTCGCTCCGCTGCCGACCTCGATCGTTATCGCTTCCGTCGAGCCGCTGATCGTGCCGCCGCGCTGGCCATTGGCGCGCGACATCGTCCGCCATGTCGGCGAACCCGTCGCCTTCGTCGTCGCCGACACCGAGGCGCTGGCCCGCGAGGCCTGCGAGCACATCAGCATCGATTACGACATCCTGCCGGCCGTCACCGATCTGCGCGGCGCGACCGACCCGGAGGCGCCGCAGCTCTGGCCGCAGGCGCCGGGGAACATCGCCTTCCGTTTCCGCCGCGGCGATCCCGCCGCCGTCGAGCGCGCCTTCGCCAAGGCCTCCCATGTCGTAAGCTGCGCTCTGGTCAACAACCGCATCGTGGCGGCAGCCCTCGAGCCGCGCATCGCCATCGGCCGTTACGACGCCGGCGCGGACCGCTTCCATCTCGAGATCAGCGGCGCCTCGGTCCACGACATCCGCCGTGAACTCGCGCAGGGCGTCTTCGGCCTGCCGCTCGACCGCATCCGGGTTTCGACGCCCGATGTCGGCGGCGGCTTCGGCATGAAGAACGTCACCTATCCCGAATATGCGCTGGTACTCTGGGCTGCGCGGCGGCTCGGCCGGCCGGTGCGCTGGAGCGCCGAGCGCATCGAGGAGTTCACCGGCGGCGCCCATGCCCGCGACAATCTCAGCACCGCGCGGCTGGCGCTCGACCGGCGCGGGCGCTTCCTCGCGCTCGATGTCGAGACGATCGCCAATCTCGGCGCCTATGTCTCCTCGCTCGGCCCCGGCAGCGCGACCAATGCACCTTCAGCGGCGATGGGCGGGCTCTACGACATCCCCGCCATGGCGATGGACGTGCGCGGCGTCTTCACCAACACCGCCCCGATCGACGCCTATCGCGGCGCCGGCAAGCCCGAGGCGAATTATCTGATCGAGCGGCTGATCGAGGCCGCCGCCCATAAGCTGCACATCGATCCGGCGGAACTGCGCCGGCGCAACTTCATCCGCAGCTTCCCCTACCGCCGCCCCGCCTTCGGCATGGTGATCGACAGCGGCACCTTTCCGGAGAACCTCGAGCGGGCGCTGGCGGCGGCCGACCGCGCCGGCTTCGCGGCCCGCAAGCGCGCCGCCCGAAAGCGCGGGAAGCTGCGCGGCTTCGGCATCGGCTGCTTCCTCGAAACCTCGCGTGGCCGCCCCGACGAGGAGGCCTGGCTGCGGGTCGATGCCGAGGGCGCCATCGCCATGGCCGTCGGCACCCATTCCAACGGTCAGGGTCATGAGACCAGCTTCGCCCAGCTCGCGGCCGACCGGCTCGGCCTGCCGGTCGAGCGTTTCACCCTCGTCCAGGGCGACACGGCCACCGTCCCGCGCGGCGGCGGCCATGGCGGCGCACGCTCGCTCCATCTCGGCGGCACGGCGCTGCTGATGGCGGCCGACGATCTGCTCGCGAAGGCGAGGCCCGTTGCCGCGCAGCTGCTGCAGGTCGCAGCCGACAGCCTCTCCTTCGCGGAAGGCCGATTCCGCAGCGAGCCTGCCGCGGACGGCCTGCCGCGCGAGATCGACCTCTTCGCCATCTCGTCCCATCTCGCGGAGAGCAGCGGCGCGCCGCTGGAGGGCCATGGCGACAACCGCTGCGACGTCTTCACCTTTCCCAACGGTGCGCAGGTGGCGGAGGTCGAGATCGATCCGGAGACCGGCGCCGTCGCGATCGAACGCTATGTCGCGATCGACGATTACGGAACGCTGATCAACCCGCTGCTGGCGGAGGCGCAGGTCCATGGCGGTCTGGCGCAGGGCATCGGCCAGGCGCTGATGGAGGAAGCGCTCTACGATGAAGGCTCCGGCCAGTTGCTGAGCGCGACCTTCATGGACTATGCCGTACCGCGCGCCGCCGACCTGCCCGCCTTCGATCTCGAGATGGTCGAGGTGCCGACGCGCGCCAACCCGCTCGGCGTCAAGGGCGCCGGCCAGGCCGGCTGCATCGGCGCGCCGCAGACCGTGATCCACGCGATCCTCGACGCGCTGCGCCCGCTCGGCGTGACGCATCTCGACATGCCGGCGACGCCGGCGAGGGTCTGGCGCGCGATCCGGGATGCGCAGGCGGCGAAGGCCTAAGTCATCACCAGCCCGCCATCGACATGGAGCGTCTGGCCGGTGACGAAGCCACTGGCTTCTGAGGCAAGGAACAGCACCGGCCCGGCCACGTCCTCGGGCGTCGCGATGCGCCCCAGCGGCGTCTGGGCGATCAGCATCTCCCGGACCGCCTCAGGCGTCCGGGCACTCGCATCGGTCGGCCAGACCAGCCCCGGCGCGACGCAGTTGACCCGGATGCCGAGCGGGCCGAGCTCGGTCGCGAGGTTGCGGCTGAAGCCGATCAGCGCCGCCTTGGCCGTGGTGTAGTCGTGATAGGCGAGGCTCGGCCGCGCCACGAGATCGGTCGCCATGTTCACGATGGAGCCGCGCCCGCGCCGGCGCATCAGCGGCAGGGCCGCCTGGCAGACATTGTAGGTCGCCCTCAGCGCGCCATCGACCTGCGTCTGATAGGCCGACCATGGCGTCTCCCAGAAGCGCGCGCGATGGTCGGGGTCGAAGACATAGGGCGCAAACGCATTGTTGACGACGGCATCGAGCCGGCCCGCCTCCTCCGCGATCCGCGCCAGCATCCCCGCGACCGCCTCCGGATCGGTGACGTCGGCGGCGATCGCCACCGCCTGCCCGCCCGCCGCCCGGCAGGCCTCGACCACGGCCTGCGCCGCGGCGTCGCTGCTGCGGTAGTTGACGAAGACCAGCCCGCCCTCGGCGGCGAAGGCTTTGGCGATGGCCGCGCCGATGCCCCGGCTCGCGCCCGTGACGAGGATCACCCTGTCGCGGAAGGTCATGCCCGTTCCCTCGGCTGTTCTCGCGGAACTGCGCTGGCCCGCACCGTCATTGCGAGCGCAGCGAAGCAATCCAGTTGGGTTTGCGACGCGCTGGATTGCTTCGCTGCGCTCGCAATGACGAAGACGCTCACGGAATCAGATCCGTCTTCACGACCTGGCTTATATCGATCGGCTTTCCGATCAGTCCGAGCCGGTGGAAGGTGTCGGCGCCCTTCTGCAGCAGCTCCGGATCGAAATGGCCGAGGCCCTTCGCTTGCGTCGTCGGCGACACGGTCGAGATGTTGCGCAGCTTGATGATCTCGAGATTGAGCGCCTCGTCGCGGCCATTGATCGCGCGCGTCACGGCGAGCTTCGCCGCCTCCTCGGGGCTCGCGATCATCCAGGCGGCGCTGTCGCGATAGGCGGCGAGGAAGCGCTTCAGCAGCGGCTTCTTCGCCTCATAGGTTCCTTCCGTCACCACGAAGATGTCGCTCGGCAGGTTGAGATGGTCCTTGACCTCGATAACGTCGACCTCCGGCAGCCCCTTCATTTTCGCGACCAGCAGGCCGGTATCGGTCGCGGCCGTGGCGTCGACCTGGCCCTGGATCAGCGGCGCGAAGTTGAGCAGGCCGGTGACCTCGACCGTGACGTCCTTCTCGGTCAGCCCGACCTGATGCAGCAGCACCTGCAGGTTCTGCCGCGTGCCGCTGGACAGCGAATAGACGCCGATGCGCTTGCCCTTCAGGTCGGCGGCCGTGCGGATGCCCTTGGTCTTGGGCGCGACCACGTTGAAGACGTTCTGCGGATAGATGTTGTAGATCGCGACCAGCTTCTCGCCCTTGTCGAGCGCGAGATAGAGCGCCGCCGGATCGGTGAAGGCGATGTCGGCCTGGCCCGACAGCATGTTCTGGATCGCCGAGCCGCCGCCGGTTCCGGGCACATAGCCGAGATCGATCCCCTTCGCGCGGAAGAAGCCCTTGTCCGGCTCGGCCAGCAGATTGGTGATCTCGCTGATCGGCTGGCTCCAGCCGGCGACGGTGACCTTGTCCAGTGGCTGGGCTTGGAGGGGGCCAAGGCTGAACGCGCCCATCAGGCCGGTCCCGAAGAGCGCCAGCAGATGGCGGCGGGAATGTGGGGACATTGGAGCTTACCCTTTCAGATGGTGGCGCAGCAGCAGCCGCTCGATGAGGAGCGCCGCCTGGTAGAAGGCCATGCCGAGCAGCGTGATGACGATGAAGAGCGCGAACATCAGGCTCGAATCCATCACGCTCTGGGCGGCGATGATCGAGGCACCGAGCCCCGCCCGGCCGCCGATGAACTCGCCGACGACGGCGCCGACCAGCGCCAGCACGACCGCGACCCGGAACCCCGCGAGGATCACCGGCAGCGCACCCGGCAGCTTCAGCCGCAGCAGCGTCTGCAGGCGGCTCGCACCCAGCATCCGGAACAGCTCGCGCCGTCCGGAATCGACCTGCGACAGGCCGGTCAGCGTGTTTTCCATCAGCGGGAAGAAGCAGATCAGCGCCGTGATCACGATGGTCGGCGTCAGGCCGAAGCCGAACCACACGATGAAGAGCGGACCGAGTGCGAGCTTCGGCACGACCTGGCTCGCGACGATGTAGGGATGGAGCAACCGGCGCAGCACGGGAGCCTCCGCCAGCAGGATTCCTGTTGCCAGCCCGACCGCGCAGCCCAGCGCTAGCCCGAGTGTCATCTCGGTCGCGGTCACGGCGAGGTGCGGCAGCAGGCGCCCGCTGGCGATTTCGCTCCACAGCGTGGCGAAGACCGAAGACGGCGCCGGCACGATCAGGGCCGGAACCCGGCCGAGACGGCACCACGCCTCCCAGCCAGCGAGCAGGGCGACGAGCAGGAGCGCCGAGGCCAGCCTTTCCCTCATGGCGCGGCATCCATCGCCTGACGCAGCTCGCGGCAGAGCGCGTTGAAGGCGGGACCATAGCGCATCGCGCGCGCGCGCGGCCGTGGCAGGTCGATGGCGAGGTCGTGGTGCAGCCGCCCGCCGGCCATGATCGCGACCCGATCGGCGAGATAGACCGCCTCGCCGATGTCATGGGTGACGAAGAGCACCGTGGTCGCCTGCAGTCCGCAGAGCGCCAGCAGATCGTCCTGGAGCTCCTCGCGCGTCAGCGCGTCGAGCGCCGCGAAGGGCTCGTCCAGCAGCAGCAGGGCCGGCTGCGTGATCAGCGCCCGCGCCACCGCGACCCGGCTCTGCTGCCCGCCCGAGAGCTGGGCGGGATGGCGGGCCGCGAAGGCCGACAGGCCCACCCTGTCGAGCAAAGCGCGCGCCGTCTCGCGATCCGCCTCGCCCACGCTTCGCTTCAGCGAGAGCGGCAGCAGGACATTGTCGAGAACGCTGAGCCAGTCGAGCAACGTCGGCTGCTGGAAGACGAAGCCGATCCGCGGCCCCGGCCCCTCGAGCGCGGCGCCGTCGATCCGCACCAGGCCCCGGCGCGGCGCCAGCAGCCCCGCCGCGAGCTTGAGCAGGGTCGTCTTGCCGCTGCCGCTGCGCCCGACCAGGCAATGGAACGCCCCGCGCGGGAGCGCCCAGTCGACGCCGTCGACGATGGCCTCGTCGCCATAGCCGAAATCGACCGCCTCGAGGGCGACGAAGGCGTCCAGGTTCGCTTCAGTCGACATAGTCGGCGAAGCCGTCGGCGGCGCGTTCGGCCGATTGCTCGATCTCGGTCAGCCTGACCAGGTCGAGCAGGTTGAAGCGCCCGTCATTGTGCCAGCCGGCCTCGGGCGCCGCCATCGCCCCGAAGCCGCAGATGCGGGTGACGCCCGCGTCCCCCAGCAGCGCCGCGATGCGGAACAGCTCGCGCGGCGAGGCCGCGACCGCCGCAGTCTGCAGATAGGCGCGGGAGGGCGAAACCAGCGCCGGCACCGCATCGAGGCTGTCGACGGCGACGATCTTCAGCGTGCGGTTGAGCGCGCTGGGCGCGAGTGGCTGGGCGGCATCGCTGAAGACCACGCTCCAACCGTCTCCGGCCTCGCCCAGCACCACGGTCCCGTCCTCATCGAAGCCGCGCATCTCTTCGCGGCTGCGCCAGGCGGCAACGCCGGCCGCCTCCGCCACCGAGAGCGCGCGGCGCGGATGGCGGAGCCGCAGCGCGCCGAGCTCCTGCGACACGCGCTCGGCGAATTCGCGCGGCGAGACCGCCCCACCCCGGGCGACGAACAACATCTGCGGCGAGTAGCAGCCCTGCTGCTCCCAGCGCGCCACGTCTTGCGCCACGAGCCGCGCCAGCGGCCCGGCCCGGCGCGTGTCAAGCGCCTCGGCCCCGACCAGCCCGAAGCCGATCCGATGCCCATGCGGGAGGAAGCGCGCCGTCACCGGCACCCGTTCGCGGATCGCCGCCAGCGCCTCATTGCCGCCATAGGCGACGATCGTGTCGGCCTCGTTCAGCCAGGCGGCTTCAGCCTCCGCATCGCCGCCCTTCCACCAGACCACCGCCAGGCATTCGCCGAGCTTCGGATCGATCTCGGCGAGGATCTGCGCGAACCACCCCGCCAGCAGCGGCTCGGCGCTCGCGACCTTGCCGACCGTGCCGGCCTTGACCAGGAGCCCGCAGATCAGGCTCCAGAGCGACAGCCCCGGCACGTTCCCCGCCCAGATATGGAGCAGGAGCTGCGGCCCCTGGGCGCGCGTGAAGCCGCCCTTCATCGCCGGCTGGAAGCCGTCGAGCACGGCCGGATTGGCGAAGTCCTCGGCCAGGAAGCGCTGCAGCTGCGGCGCGCGGAAGCTGCGCAGATAGCCCGACAGCCCGAGGCGCACGCTCTCGCGGTCATAGCCGGTGACGATCGGCAGCACGGCTTCCGCCCGCCGCCGCCAGGGATCGTCCCTGTCGAGCAGCCGGGCGATGGCGGCGTCCAGCGTCGCGACGATCTGCGCGACCGGCAGAGTGCGGAGATAGGTCCGCGCCTGCTCGCGGACATGGCTGGCAAGCGCGCCGGCCTGCGCCGCCGTCAGCTCCGGAACCCGCACCTGCGCGCGCTCACCCCAAGCGCTGAAATCCAGCGTCCGCCAGGCGACCTCACTGGCCGGCAGCCCCGGCAGATGCCCCGCGGTCTCGATCACCGCCTCAGCCCCGCGCCGCCCGCAGGAATTCCTCGACCGCCACCGAACAGCCCTTGGAATCGGCGCCGTCGACGCGGCCGAGCAACCGGAAGCCGCCTTCGACCATCACGCCGGCGTCCTCGGTCAGGATCGCGGAGGCGCAGTTGAAATGGGCGAGGTCGTGATGAACCAGCACGCCGGTCGTTCCCTCCGGCAGGTCGCAACCGCTGACCGGATCGACGACGCGGCTGCGGATCCAGTGCGGGCCGGACTTCACCGGCGGGCAGACTGCATTGCCGTCGTCGTAGAACTGCGTGCTGAGCTCGGTCATGCCGTACATGTTGATGCAGGCCTCGCGCGGTACGCCGAGCGTCACTGAGAGTGCGTCATAGAAGGCGTCAGCCCCCATCTCGCGCGACTGCCCCTTGAAGCCGCCGGTGTCGAGGATCCGGCTGCCTGCAGGCAACGCGAAGCGCCGCCCCTGCGCCGCCAGCGCATCGAGCAGATGTACGAAGCTGAAGCTCGCGCCGAGCAGCGCATAGGGCTCGCCCGAAGCTTCCGCCCGCTCCAGCGCCGCGATCAGCCGCGGCAGGTCGAGCCCGCTTGCGCCGATGAAGCCCTCGCTGTCGGGCGTTCCGCATTCCCGCTTCGCCAGAGCGAGGTAATGCGCCAGCGAGGAGTTCGGCATAGCCACCTCGTCGGGGAAGAGGATGCCCATCGTGATGCGCTCCCGCCCGGCCATGAAGCGGCGGCGGAAATTCACCAGCATCGAGCGGCTCCAAACCGCCATCGTCGGGTGGTGGCTCTTACCCCGCACCCCACCTTGCGTCGTGCCGCTGGTCATGAAGATGCGCTCGGCCGCCTCCGGCGGCGTGCAGCTCAGCGTCAGGGTCTTGAAGGCGCTGATCGGCACGGCCGGGATGTCGCGCCAGCTGCGGACGGTGAGCGTGGTGCGCCCGCGCTGGATCGCGAAACGCCGATAGGGCGCGTTGTGGGCGAACTGATAGGCGAAGACGGCCAGCGCCATGCGCTCGAATTCCGCCTCCGACGCCCCGTCCTGGTCGATGAAGGCCAGCAAGGCCTCGATGATCTCGCTCTGCGTCACGTCCGCTCGCCTTCCCGCAAGGCCACTCGCCCGGCGACATGCCGAGGTTGGAGCCTGACGATCCGACAATGACGGCGCGAGCCTGGAAAAGGGGCGTGATGGTGCCGCCCGATGTCCCGCATCCCTACGCCGGCATGACCCGGATCAGGTTCGGAGGGTCACCGCGCTGTCGAACCGAAGCCCGACCGGCGGAATCTCAGCCTCCTCGCGAGGCACCCCTTGGAACAGCGGCCACCATGATGGCGCGCCCGCCTCGCTGTCAAGGAAGCGTCATGGTCGCGCCCACGGGCTCATGCACCGAAACAATCGCGCATCGCCGGGCGTTACGTCCGGGACAATCCCTGAGGAGACGGATGATGGACACGGCACGCGAAAATCCCGCGCTCGAGATTCCGGATGAGGGCGAACGTCTGGCCGAAGGCGGCGGCGCTGCAGCCACCCACCAAGTC
Organism: Methylobacterium sp. CCH7-A2; assembly: GCF_001557075.1. Taxonomy (NCBI): domain Bacteria; kingdom Pseudomonadati; phylum Pseudomonadota; class Alphaproteobacteria; order Hyphomicrobiales; family Methylobacteriaceae; genus Methylobacterium; species Methylobacterium sp. CCH7-A2. The sequence continues at coordinate 26,544 of NZ_LSKN01000245.1, read as the reverse complement.
AGCCTGCGGACCAATGTCCATGACGCGGGCAGCGGCGCCAACGAGACGATCGATGGCCTAGATTCGACAAGCGAAGCCATCCGCCATGCGGCGGAGGACATCCCGACCGGACAACGCCCGGAGGGGCCGATGGAGTCGGTGCCCGTTTTCGATCGCGCGGGACTGCCGCCGAAGGTCTGACGGAGGATGGCGAGGACCATGAGGACAGCCTGAGCGGCGGAACCACAGGCGCCCTCTCCCGGTTGCATCAGCAGAGCCCGCAGGAGGCGCCCATGAGATCGACGTCCGCCAATTCCATGGTCGCAGCCGCGACGATCGCCGTCTCGGCGGTCATGCTGACGATGCTTGCGATGGCCGACAACCGCCCTGCCAAGACGCTCTGCCGGGACGTCGTTCCGGGTTCGATCGTCGAGGTCATGAATTGCCCCCAAACCGCACAGGCCCCGCAGCTGGCGAAGTCTGTCGTGCCGGCTCAACAGACGCGGCTCGCCTTTACAGCTGGCCAGTGAACCGGAGCAGAAGGCGGGGAGCTGGCGTCTCGGCGGAAGTGGCGGACAGGGAGGGATTTGAACCCCCGATACCCTTGCGGGTATGCCGCATTTCGAGTGCGGTGCATTCAACCACTCTGCCACCTGTCCGCGGTCGCCTTCGGTCGAAGCGGGCTGGTTACTACACGCGGAGTTCGGCCAAAACAAGCCTTCGCTCGCGCGCCGGTCGCTTTCTGTTTCTCGCCGTCGCCGGGGCTTAGCTTTCGGAGCGCGAGGCGACGCTTTCGCTTGACCTTCGTGACCCTTGCGACTATCGAGCCTCGTCCGGCGTGGGGAAACCCGCGCCCGATCTCTTTTGGCCCATCGGTTTCGCCGCGCGCGAACCTTGAGCCGTCAAGAGCGAACCCTGACCCGTAACGACTGCCAAAAAGCCGTCCCGCATGCGCCTCGTCGAGGCCGTGACAGGGCGGGGCCGAACATGGAGGATAAAATGTTCGCAGTCATCAAGACCGGCGGAAAGCAGTTCCGCGTTGCCGCCAACGATCGCATCACCACCGCCAAGATCGAAGGCAACCCGGGCGACACCGTCGCCTTCGACACCGTGCTGATGCTCACCGACGGCGAGAAGACCACGCTCGACGCCAAGGCCCTCTCCGAGATCACGGTGGCCGCCGAGATCGTCGAGCAGGCCCGCGGCGACAAGGTCATCGCCTTCAAGAAGCGTCGCCGCCAGAATTCGAAGCGCAAGCGTGGCTTCCGCGCCGAGCTGACCGTCATCCGCATCACCGACATCCTCACCGGCGGCAAGAAGCCGGAGATGAAGAAGGGCGAGGCTTCAGCCGTCGCGCTTCAGGCCGGCGCTGCCGAAGCCAAGGCCAAGCCCGCCGCGAAGGCTCCCAAGGCCGCCAAGGCCGAGGCCGGTGCGCTGGACGCCTCCAACCTCTCGCTGATCTCGGGCGTCGGCCCGACCATCGAGAAGAAGCTGCGCGCCGCCGGCATCACCTCCTGGAACGACATCGCCGCCTGGACCGAGGCCGACGTCGCCAAGTGGGACGAGGAGCTCAAGCTCCGCGGCCGCGCCACCCGCGAGGAGTGGGTTGTTCAGGCCAAGGAACTCCTGGCTGGCAAGCCCCCGCGGGCCAAGGCCGACCAGGCCGAGCTGGCTTCCGGCGAGGACTACTGACGCCTCCCGTCAGTCCCGTTTTCGCTTCCCCGCCCGAACCGGCTGGCTTTTGCCGCCGATTCGGGTTAGAGAGACCACATCAGTTTTGAGGTAGGGCGTTATGGCTCACAAAAAGGCAGGCGGCTCGTCCCGCAACGGTCGCGACTCCGAAAGCAAGCGCCTCGGCGTGAAGAAGTTCGGCGACCAGGCCGTCATTCCGGGCAACATCATCATCCGCCAGCGCGGCACCCGTTGGCATGCCGGCGTCAATGTCGGCATGGGCAAAGACCATACCCTCTTTGCGACTACGGCCGGCCGCGTCCGATTCACGACGAAACTCGGCCGAGCTTTCGTGAACGTAGTCCCGGCCCAAGAGGCCGCAGAGTAAGACGGCGGATAGGGACTTCTCCGATCCGCCGGTTCCATCGAACCGGAACGGATCAGGGGTCCAGCCCTCTACGGGGTCACCCAAGGTCAGCGAAAGGGAGGTGGGACCAAATCCCAGCTCCCTTTTTTCGTTTGCGCCGACGGAGAGACCCGATGTTCCCCGAACTGACCCGCGACGATGTCTTCCGGCTCGAGACCCGCCGTCTCTGGCTGCGCTGGCCGCGCATGGCGGACGCTTCCGCCATCCTGCGTCAGGCGGGGGAGAAAGCCGTGGCCGAGATGACGGCCTCGATCCCGCATCCCTATCCGGTGGAAGCGGTCGAGCCCTTCATCTTCGCCATGCGCAAGGGCAATGCGCTGGGCGAGCATCTGGTGCTGGCGATCACGCCGCGGTCCAAGCCCAACGAGCTGATCGGCATGATCGGCGCGCACAGGCAGGCCACGGGCGTGCCCTTCATCGGCTACTGGCTGGGAACGGCCCATTGGGGCAAGGGTCTGGCGACCGAGGCCACCCAGGCGCTGATCGACACCGTGTTCTCGCTGAGCGAGATCAAGGCGATCGAGGCCGATGCGCGGGTCATCAACCCCGCCTCCAAGCGCGTGCTGGAGAAGTCGGGCTTCCGCGCCGAGGGCTCGTTCCTGAAGTCTCTGCCGGCCCGCGGCGGGCTCTTCCCCTGCGAGCAGTACCGGCTCGACCGCTCGACCTGGGCTGCCCTGAAGACCTGGGGCACCAGCGGCTGGACCCATGCGCCGGAGATCGAGCCTTCCGTCGCCGTCGACACGCCGGGCGAGCCCTGCCCGGCGTGAAACCGACTACTTGGCAGCCTACCCCGTCATGCTCGGCCTTGTGCCGAGCATCCACGTCTTGGCAACCCCACTTGGGCAGCGAAGACGTGGATGGTCGGGACAAGCCCGACCATGACGGCGGTATACGCTAACGGCCTACTTCACGAAGGTTCCACCGAGCTCATCCTCGATATGGATGCGGATGATCTCGTCGAAGCTCGACTCGGCCTTGAAGCCGAGCGCGATCGCGCGCTGCGGGTCGAAATTGCGCGGCCAGCCCTCGACGATCTTGTCGATCACCGGGTCGGGCACGCGCTTGATGCGCGCCACGACACCGTCTCCGGCGACCTTGCGCAGCGCCTCGATCTGCTCCGCCACCGTGCAGGAATAGCCGGGCATGTTGAGCGCGCGGCGCGGGCCCACAGCCGCGAGATCCATGGTCGCGGCATGGATCAGGAAGTTGACCGCCGAACGCGGCGAGGCGTGCCAGTGGCGTACCTGGTCCGACACGGGCAGCACCGCGTCGATGCCGTTCAGCGGCTCGCGGATGATGTTGGAGAAGAAGCCCGACGCCGCCTTGTTGGGCGTGCCCGGCCGCACGCAGATCGTCGGGAAGCGGATGCTGAGCCCGTCGAAGAAGCCGCGGCGGCTGTAATCCGACAGCAGCAATTCGCAGATCGCCTTCTGCGTGCCGTAGCTCGTCAGCGGCGTCGTGAAGAACTCGTCGCCGATCTTGTCGTGGAACGGCGCCCCGAACACGGCGACCGACGAGGTGAAGACGACTCGCGGCTTGTAGCCGTCGCCGGTCAGGCGGATCGCCTCGAACAGGAAGCGCGTCCCGTCGAGATTGATGCGATAGCCCTTCTCGAAATCAGCCTCGGCCTCGCCGGAGACGACCGCCGCGAGATGAATGATCAGCTCGGGCCGCGAGGCGATCAGCTTTTCGGCCTCGCCAGGCACCGAGAGGTCCGAGACGATCGCGTCGAAGGCGAAGGCCGCCCCCTTCGGCGCCTGCGCCGCGACGACGTCCTGCGCCGTGACCTTGACGATGGGCTTGCCGCCCAGTTGCCCGTCACGGGCGAGACGCTCGATGAATTTGCGGCCGGCCATGCCGGCCCCACCGAGAACGAGAATATGCATGGGCTTTCTCCCTGTTGTTGTTCTTGTGCGCTCAGAGAGCGAAGCCGCCATCGGCGAGATGGATCTGGCCGGTGGTGTAGCTCGCCTCGTCGGAGGCGAGATAGACGGCGAGCCAGGCGATCTCCTGCGCCGTGCCGAGCCGGCCCATCGGCTGGCGGTCGATGAAGGCCTGCCGCGCCGCCGCTTCCGTGGTTTTGGTCGAAGCCGCCAGGTCTTTGATGCGCTGGTCGAGCGAGGGGGACTGGATCGTGCCGGGGCAGATGGCGTTGGAGCGGATGCCCTTCTTGATGAAATCGGCTGCGACCGCCTTGGTTAGGCCGATGACCGCCGCCTTGGTCGTGCCATAGGCGTAGCGGTTCGGGATGCCGCGCACGGAGCCGGCGCCCGAGGCGATGTTGACGATCGAGCCCGAACCCTTCTCCAGCATGCCCGGCAGGAACGCCTTGATCGTGCGGTGCATGGAGGTGACGTTGAGGTCGAAGGAGAAATCCCAGGCCTTGTCGTCGGTGTCGAGGACCGTGCCGTGATGGACGTAGCCGGCGGCATTGACGAGGATATCGATCGTCCCGACCTTGGCGGCGAAGCTCTCTACAGCCCGGCTCGACAGGACATCGAGCTTGCGCTTCTTCGCCTTGGGAATGCCCTCCAGCAGCGCGACGTCCTTGTCGGTCGCCCAGACGGTCGCGCCCTCGGCCACGAAGGCCTCCGCGATCGCGCGCCCGATGCCCTGGCCGGCGGCGGTGACGACCGCGACCTTGCCCTTCAAACGTCCTGCCATGTGAAGTCCTCGCCTTCGCGTTTCTTGGTGGTGAAATTAGGCCTGAGCGGCCCTGAAGCTTTCGAGACGGGCCTTCTGTTGGCCGTCCGAATCGAAATTGCCCGGATCGAGCCAGGCCTCGAAGGCGGCATTGATCGCCGGCCATTCGCTGTCGAGGATCGAGAACCAGGCGGTGTCGCGGTTCTTGCCCTTCACCACCATGTGCTGGCGAAAGAGCCCCTCATACTGGAAGCCGAAGCGCCGCGCCGCACGCTTGGACGGCTCGTTGAGATTGTTGCACTTCCACTCGAAGCGCCGGTAGCCGAGCGAGAAGCCATAGGCGCCGCAGAGATGGATGGCTTCGGTCGCCACCCGCGTTCTCTGGAGCACGGGCGAATAGGTGATGTAGCCGACCTCGAACACCCCTTGGTCGGGCCGGATCTCCATCAGCCAGAGATGGCCCTTGGCCTTGCCGTCGGCCGTGTCGATGATCGCGAAGGGGACGATGCCGGCCTTGCCCGCCATCATCGCCAGCAATTCGCCATAGGCTTCCTTCGTCTGCGGCGGATGCGCCGGCATCCACTCCCAGATGGGGTCCTGGCCGGCATTGACGGCCCAGATGTCGTCGAGATGCCGGGCGGGGTCGATCGGCTCGAGCCGGCAATAGCGCCCCTCGAGCACCCGCGCCGGCGGAAAGGGCGGTGCCGTCCAGTTCAGGACCGGATTGTGCTCGGCGGTCGGCGTTGCGGTGCTCATGGCTTAGTCATCTCCTGCCAGCCCGCGAGATCGGCCGAGACCGACCAGCCCGCGCCGAGCTCGGCCGCGATGGCCGCCGTGATGGCGTGCCCCTCGGCCTCCCAGGCGCGCTGCTCGGCTTCGCTGGGGAAGCGCGAGCGGGCCTCGGCATCCTCTTCGTAGATCGCATCGAAGGCGTCCATCCAGGCTTCGAGCCGGTCCGCCAGATCCTCGCTGAGCCCGATCTCCTCGGCATCGACGGCGCTGCGGCGGCCCTTGGCATCCAGCGTCCAGAGACCGCTCTGCCCGAGCCAGGCCGGCGCGATCAGGAGCATCCGGCTCATGAGCGAGCCTTGAGATCGTCGCGGAAAAAAGGCTCGATCGGTGCAGTGACGGAATTGCCCGCAAAGCCGCTGAAGCGGCCCTCCTCCCGGATCAGCCGGGTCGATTCGATAAAACCCGCCCAGGCGGAGCGGGCGGAAGCCCCCCCCGTGGACAGGCGCCTGACGCCCAGCGCATCGAAATCGGCGACGGTCAGGCCGAAATCGGCGAAGACGACGACATTGATGGGCTTGCCCCGCGCCGCCGCGACGACTGCGGCGATCTGCTCGGGGGTCCGGACCCAGGGCGCGTAGAGCACGTCCGCTCCGGCGTCCGCGAAGGCGCCCAGACGGCGCACCACCTCGGGCAGCGGATCGGGATGGCCGGTGAGGAAAGCCTCCGCCCGCGCCGTCAGCACCACCCCCGAACCGGTCTCGTCGATCGCCCTGCGCGCAGCGCGGATGCGTTCCACCGCGAGCTCGAACGGATAGAGCGGATCGGCCTCGCGCCCCGTCGCATCCTCGATCGAAAGCCCCGCGACCCCGGTCGCGACGCAGAGCTTGATGTTGGCGGCGACGCCGTCGGGCGTGTCGGCATAGCCGTTCTCGAAATCGGCGTTCACCGGCAGGTCGGGAACCGCCTTCACCATCTCGGCGATGTGCGCGAGCATCATGTCGCGCGGCACGTCCTGGTCGGCCCGCCCCTGCGTGAAGGCGAAGCCCGCGCTCGTCGTCGCCAGCGCCTTGAAGCCCTGGCCGCGCAGCCAGCGCGCCGAGCCGAGATCCCACGGGTTCGGCATGACGAAGCAGCCGGTCTCGTGGAGCGAGCGAAAGGCAGCGACCTGAGCGGAATAGGCCATTTTAAATCGTTTCAGAGAGGCATTGGCAACCGGCCGCGCATAGTGTCCGCAAAGGCGTGCCTTGTCAGCCCCGGTGGCACGCGCAGCGGGAGCGGCGCCGATGCGTGCGTGGAATGGCACCCGTTGGCGTCATTCTCGGGCGGCGCATGGCGCCGACCCGAGGATCTCTTGCCGAAGATGCTCGGGCCGAGCCCGAGCATGATTCCCCGCCCGATCAGTGATTGTCGCGCGGCACACCGAATTTCTTGTGGATTTTCTGGTACTTGACCGCCGGTTTCAGCACCATGCCCTCGGAGAGTTCACCGACGATCTTGCGCTGGATCTCCTGCCAGGGCGTCTGGCTCTTGGGGTATTTGTAGCCACCGGCCGCCTTCAGTGCGGCGCGGCGCTGTGCCAGTTCCTCATCGGAGATCAGGATGTTGGCGGTGCGCTTGGTCAGGTCGATACGGACCTTGTCGCCCGTTTTCAGCAGGGCGAGCCCGCCGCCCGTCGCCGCTTCCGGCGAGGCGTTCAGGATCGAGGGCGAGCCCGAGGTGCCGGACTGGCGCCCGTCGCCGATGCAGGCCAGCGCCGAGACGCCCTTCTTGATGAGGTAATCCGGCGGCCGCATGTTCACCACTTCGGCCGCGCCGGGATAGCCGATCGGCCCGACGCCGCGGATGAACAGGATGCAATGCTCGTCGATGGCGAGCGCTGGGTCGTCGATGCGGTGGTGATAGTCCTCCGGCCCGTCGAAGACGATGGCGCGGCCCTCGAAGGCATTGGGATCCTTCGGGTTTTCGAGATAGCGCTTGCGGAATTCCGGCGTGATCACGCTGGTCTTCATGATCGCGGAATCGAACAGGTTGCCGGACAGGTTGAGGAAGCCCGACTGCGCCTTCATCGGCTCGTCATAGGTCTTGATCACGCGCCGGTCGACCGAGAAGAAGCCTTCGCAGTTTTCGGCGAGCGTGCGGCCGTTGGCCGTGATCGCCGGCTTGATCTTGCCCTTGGCGACGAGCTCGGCCACCACGGCGGGAACGCCGCCGGCGCGGTAGTAGTCCTCGCCGAGATACTCGCCCGCCGGCTGCAGGTTGACCAGCAACGGGACGTCGTAGCCGATACGGGTCCAGTCCTCGTTGTCGAGCGGCACGCCGATATGCTTGGCGATGGCGTTGACGTGGATCGGCGCATTGGTCGAGCCGCCGATCGCCGAATTGACGACGATCGTATTCTCGAAGGCCTCGCGCGTCAGGATCTTCGAGGGCACCAGGTTCTCCCAGACCATCTCGACGATGCGCTTGCCCGTCAGATAGGCCATCTCGTAGCGGTCGCGATAAGGCGCGGGGATGGCGGCGCCGCCCGGCAGCGTCATGCCCATCGCTTCGGCGAGCGAGTTCATCGTCGAGGCCGTGCCCATCGTGTTGCAATGGCCGGCGGAAGGCGCCGAGGAGGCGACCAGATCGACGAAGCCTTTGTAGTCGATCTCGCCGGCCGCCATCATCTGGCGCGCCTTCCAGACGATCGTGCCCGAGCCGGTGCGCTCGCCGCGGAAGTTGCCGTTGAGCATCGGACCGCCCGGCAGGGCGATGGCGGGAATATCGACCGTCGCGGCGGCCATGATCTGCGCCGGCGTGGTCTTGTCGCAGCCGGTCGTCAGCACAACGCCGTCGAGCGGGTAGCCGTAGAGGATTTCGACGAGGCTGAGATACTGCAGGTTGCGGTCGAGCGAGGCGGTCGGCCGCTTGCAGGTCTCCTGGATCGGATGGATCGGGAACTCAAAGGGCACGCCGCCCATCTCGCGGATGCCGTCGCGAACGCGGTGGGCAAGCTCGATATGGTGCCGGTTGCAGGGCGCGATGTCCGAACCGGTCTGGGCGATGCCGATGATCGGCCTGCCCGATTGCAACTCCTCGCGCGACAGGCCGAAATTCATCGTGCGCTCGATATAGAGCGCGGTCATGTCGGCATTCGCGGGATTGTCGAACCAGGCCTTCGAGCGCAGCTGCTCCGGCTTGATGCGCCGAGGCGCCTTCTTCTTCGTCGTGGCGACCGGGCGCTGATCGCGCGGCAGGTTGCTTTCGGGGGTCTTGGCCATCCTCGTCTTCCTCTCGCGCGGCGCGGACACTGACGGCCGCTTGCCGATCTCTGCTTCCACCAATTCGAGACAGGCACATCATGCCCATCGGCCGGGGCGCGGCAAGAGCCGATCCGGCGATAGTCATACTATTTACGCGGCCTGCATACAGCATGCAATCGAGCGGATCGGCGGCGACAACGCTTGCCAGCATGCCCCTTTGACTCCAAGAGAGACGGCAAGAGAGGACAAGGCCCCGTTCCCAGCGGGCCGCCGCGCGACCAAGCCCGAGGAAATCCGTCATGACGCTCCATGTCGTCCCCGCCTTCGCCCGCATCGGCGAGGAGAACGCCTTCGCCGTTCTGGCACGCGCCACCGAACTGCAGCGCCAGGGCAAGGACATCATCAATCTCGGCATCGGCCAGCCCGACTTCCCGACGCCCGACCACATCGTCGAAGCCGCCGTGAAGGCACTGCGCGACGGCCATCACGGTTACACCCCGGCCAACGGCATCCTGCCGCTGCGCGAGGCGGTCGCGGCCGATCTGCACAAGCGCTTCCAGGTCGAGGTCTCGCCCGAGAGCGTGATGATCGTGCCTGGCGGCAAGGTCACCATGTTCATCGCGATCCTGATGTTCGGCGAGCCCGGCGCCGAGATCCTCTATCCCGACCCGGGCTTCCCGATCTACCGCTCGATGATCGAGTACACCGGCGCGACGCCGATTCCCGTGCCGATCCGCGAGGAGAACGGCTTCGCCTTCTCGGCCGAGGAGACGCTCGCCCTGATCACGCCGAAGACACGGCTCCTGATCGTGAACTCCCCGGCCAACCCGACCGGTGGCGTGACGCCGAAGGCCGAGGTCGACAAGCTCGTCGCCGGGCTGGCGAAGTTCCCCGACGTCGCGATCATGTCCGACGAAATCTACGACCAGATGCTCTATGACGGCGAGCAGCATGTCTGCCTGCTGAGCTATCCCGAGGTCCGCGACCGGCTGATCCTGCTCAATGGCTGGTCGAAGACCTATGCCATGACCGGCTGGCGCATGGGCTGGTCGGTCTGGCCGAAGCCCCTCTACGACAACGCCCGCAAGCTCGCCGTGAACTCGCATTCCTGCGTCAACGCCCCGGCCCAATGGGCCGGCCTCGCGGCGCTGACCGGCCCGCAGGACGCGGTCGGGATGATGCTGGCGGAGTTCGACCGGCGCCGGAAGGCGGTGGTGAAGGGGCTGAACGCCCTGCCTGGCGTCTCCTGCATCGTGCCGAAGGGGGCCTTCTACGCCTTCCCGAACGTCTCGCGGACCGGCTGGAAGGCCAAGAAGCTCGCCTCCGCCCTCCTCGAGGAGACCGGCGTCGCCACCATCGGCGGGCCGGATTTCGGCGTCCATGGCGAGGGTTATATCCGCCTCTCCTACGCCAACTCGCTGGAGAACATCGAGCGCGCCCTGGAGCGCATGGGCACGTTCCTCGAGAGCGCGAAGGCCGCATGAGCTTTGGCGCCGCGAGCTATCTCTACCTCGCGGCGGCGATCGTCAGCGAGGTCATCGGGACTTCGGCGCTGAAGGCGTCGAACGAGTTCACGCGACCCGTGCCGACGATGATCATGCTCGCCGCCTTCCTCAGCGCCTTCTATTTCCTGACGCTGACCTTGCGGACGATCCCCGTCGGCGTCGCCTACGCCATCTGGTCGGGCGTCGGCATCGTCATGATCAGCATCATTGCGCGGGTACTGTTCGGACAAAAGCTGGACCCGCCCGCCATCATCGGCATGGCGCTGATCGTGGCGGGCGTGCTGGTGATTAACCTGTTCTCCAAATCGACGGCGCATTGAGGCGCTTTCAGCCCCTCCATCGTCATCCTGGACCAGCCGCGAAGCGGCGCAGGCCGGGATCCATCATAGAGTGATGTCGCGTCCTACGATGGATCCCGGGACGACCTTCGGTCGCCCAGGATGACGCCCGTTTCCGAACAGCGGAGCGTGGCGATAGGCCCCGCCGCCTCAGTTCCTCGCCGTGCTCGCCGTCATGCCGGGATCGACCTTGAAGCTCGAGGCTTCGAGCACGGCGGTGCCGATCATGGTCTTCACCGAGACCCGCACGGGCACCATGACGTTGGTGCCCGCGACCGGGGCGAGCCAGGTGCTGATGTCGCGGTTCTCGATCATGAACTTCGTGCTCGGCCGCTCCGAGCGATGCCCGGCGATCGGGACATAGCGGACCTGGCAGACAGCGACCGGGCCGCTATAGCCCTCGAGCTTGACCTCGCGCGTGCCGGACTGGCTCATCTTGATGTCGTAGCGCGCCGCGCCGTCGAAGATCTGCAGCGTCCGGTTGCAGGCATTGGCCAGCCCCTTGCCGACGACCGGCATCAGGAAGGCGCTGAGCGGGTCGATCACATTGCGGCGATGGCCGTCGTTCAGCGGCACGCGGTCCGGCTTGGCCTCGATCGGCGGCTCGATCTCGACCGCCGCCACCGCATTGCTGTCGAGCGCCATACGCACGGTGCGGCTTTCGCTGGAGCTGGCCGAGCTGACCGCGAAACTGGTCGGCGAAAGCTTCGTACCGTTCAGATTGCCGGTGGCGGCACCGGAGCCGCGCCCGCCGGTGAAGCCGCCGACCAGACCGGTGAGCTTGGCGGTCAGGTCGAGCTTATAGGCCGAGCCCTCGATGCCGCCGGTCAGGTTGGCGGTGCCGAGCGTCAGGCCCAGCAGCGACACGTCGTAGCGGGCATCGAGCGAGGCGGCGGCGGCCGGAACTGCGAAGCTCGCGGCACCGAAAGCGAGCATCAACCCGCCGAGAGACGATGCGATGGCGGGTTTCATCCACTTCCTCCAGACGGCTATGCTGCCGACATGCCCTGCGAATCGGTCCGAATCGTGACCCTTTTCGACGGTCTTGGCGAGCGCGCAGATGCCGCGGCGGGCCCTTGCCCCATCGCCCGCCCGTTTCCGCACGCGGCTGAGCGGTTTTCCTTGACGGCCCCGCCGGCCTTGGCTATGGAACCGCGACTTCAATTTGACTTCCGGTGCTCATGTCCGGCACGTCGCGTGTCGGCATTTTTGTTTGAGCCAGCCGGTTGGATGTAAGGATCGACACCATGGCGCGCCGTTGCGAACTGACAGGGAAGGCCACCCTCACCGGCCACCTCGTCAGCCACTCGAACCGCAAGACGAAGACCGTCTTCCGGCCCAACCTCGTCAACGTCACGCTGCAGTCGGACGCGCTCGGCCGCTCGGTGCGTCTGCGTGTCTCGGCGAACGCCCTGCGCAGCGTCGATCACCGCGGCGGTCTCGACGCCTTCCTGATCAAGGCCTCGGCCTCGGATCTTTCGGCCGGCGCCCTGACGCTGAAGCGCGACATCGAGAAGAAGCTCGCCACCGCCTGAGGGGGCGATCCTTTTCGGATCTGAAGGAAGCGGCCGCGAGGCCGCTTTTTTCGTTGGGGCACCGCCGTCATGCTCGCCCTTGTGGCGAGCATCCACGTCTTGAACACCAGGCTCGATCAAGGGAGACGTGGATGGTCGGCACAAGGCCGACCATGACGGAACGACCGCTTCAACCCAGTTCGAATTCCAGCAGCACGGTCCGCTGCAGGAACGAGAAATTATCGTCGGAGACCAGGGTCAGCACGGTGCGCCCCTCCTCCCGATGGACCGCAAGCCCTTCCATATTGTCGATCTCCTGGCCAAGATCGGCTTGGATCAGCGTCGGTCCGTCGAGCAGCGCCCCGGCCTTCAGGTTCGCGCCGGGGATCCGGCGGATTCGCATGCCGACGCCGCGCAAGGTCCGGTACCAGCGCTCCAGCACCACGAGGTCGCCGTCGGGCAGAAAGGCGAGGTCGGTGATGTCGAAGCCGTCGTGGCGGGCCACCTGGAACAGCCCGGGCTGACGGCCCAGGATGACGCCCAGCGTCGGCTCGTCCTCTCCTCCGGAGCGCTCGGCGATGGCGATGATCGCGCCCGCCAGCGGCTGGCCGGGAGGCACCACGCCGATCGCCTCGAGCCCGCGATTATCCGGCAGGCGCTTGACCTCGCGCGGCACCAGCACCAGCCGTGCCCGTGCCATCACGCCCTCAGTCGCCCAATCGAAGCGCAGCACGTCATGCGTCCGCTCGACGCCGAGATAGGCGACGCCGTCGGCGATGCAGAGGCTCTCGGTGTCATAGTAGCGCGAGCGATGCAGCGGCCGGCCGGAGCTGCCGAGGATCGGCGCCAGCTCGGCATCCTCCAGCCCGGTCAGCCGCCCCTCGCGCGAGGCGAGACGGCCCGTCAGCCAGAAGCCGTTATCGGTGATCGCGACGAGATCGGCGCCGCCCGCTCCGCGCCACAGCCCCGACAGCCCGCCGAAGCGGGGGTGGCTGCCGCTGAGCACGAGCCCGCTGCGGAAGATGAGCTGGCCGAAGCGCGTCTTGTCCGGGTTGCGCGGCTCGAAGGCGGCGATCGGACGGGCCGTCACCGCGAGCGGGATGCGGCCCGTGTCGGGAGAAGCAGCCTCGGCCGGGCCCGCAGCAGCCCAGGCGCCCAGCCCGGCGAGCGCGGAGCGGCGCGTCAGGCGCATCGGGAGGACGCGTCTGTCTGCGAAACCCCGCTCACTGCAGCCGCCGAGATCCGCGCGACGGCTTGGCGGCGAGCCCGGCATCCTCCTCGAACAGCTCGGCCAGCTTCTCGGTCATGACACCGCCGAGTTCCTCCGCATCGACGATGGTCACGGCCCGGCGGTAATATCGGGTGACGTCATGGCCGATGCCGATGGCGATCAGCTCGACCGGCGAACGCGTCTCGATCTCGGCAATGATGTGGCGCAGATGCCGCTCGAGATAGTTGCCGGAGTTGACCGACAGGGTCGAATCGTCGACCGGCGCACCGTCCGAGATCACCATCAGGATCTTGCGCTGCTCCGGCCGCGCCAGAAGGCGCTTATGGGCCCAGTCCAGCGCCTCGCCGTCGATGTTCTCCTTGAGCAGGCCCTCGCGCATCATCAGGCCGAGATTCTTGCGGGCCCGGCGCCACGGCGCATCCGCCGCCTTGTAGATGATGTGGCGCAGATCGTTCAGGCGGCCGGGACTCGCCGGCTTGCCCGATTGCAGCCAGCTCTCGCGCGAGAGACCGCCCTTCCAGGCCCGCGTCGTGAAGCCGAGCAGCTCGACCTTGACGCCGCAGCGCTCCAGCGTCCGCGCCAGGATGTCGGCGCAGGTCGCCGCGACCGTGATCGGCCGGCCGCGCATCGAGCCGGAATTGTCGATCAGCAGCGTCACCACCGTGTCGCGGAAATTCGTGTCCGATTCCTGCCGGAAGGAGAGCGGCTGATAGGGGTCAATGATGATGCGCGGCAGGCGTGCCGGATCGAGCGCACCTTCCTCGAGATCGAACTGCCAGGAGCGGTTCTGTTGCGCCATCAGGCGCCGCTGCAGCCGGTTGGCGAGCCGCGCTACCACGCCCTGGAGATGGGCGAGCTGTTTATCGAGGTAGGCCCGCAGCCGGGTCAGTTCCTCGGCATCGCAGAGGTCCTCTGCCGTGACGACCTCGTCGTATTTCTGGGTATAGGCCTTGTAGTCGGTCTGCGGACGGTCGTTGGCCTTGCTCTCGCGCGGGCGCGGAGCCTCACCGGCCTCGTCGGCTTCCGAGTTCTCGTCCTCTTCATCCCAGTCGCCCGAGGGCGCATCGGAGGCTTCGGTCGCCCCCTCCTGCAATTCCTCGGTCGCATCGTCCGAGACCTCGACCTCGGAGCGCTCGCCGGCGCTCTCCTGCTCGGCCTCGCCGTCCTGCTGCTGCTGTTCCTCGGAGGACTGGTCCTTGTCGTCCTCGTCCTCCTCGGATTCCTCGCCCTGCGCCGTCTGCTCGGCCATGTCGAGCGAGGCCAGCATGTCGCGCACGGTGCGGGCGAAGGCGCGCTGGTCCTCGACCGATTTCGACAGCCGGTCGAGATCGGCGCCGGCCTTGGCCTCGATCTGCTCGCGCCAGAGATCGACCAGCTTCTCCGCCGCCTTGGGCGGCTTCAGCCCGGTCAGCCGCTCGCGCACCATCAGTGCGAGCGCGTCCTCGAGCGGCGCGTCGGCGCGGTCGGTGATCTCCTCGTAGCGGCCGCCGCGGTGATAGCGGTCCTCGAGCATGGCCGTGATGTTGCCGGCCATGCCGGCCATGCGCCGCGCCCCGACGCATTCCACCCGCGCCTGCTCCACCGCATCGAACACGGCGCGCGCCGCATCGCCCTCAGGCGCGGCGCGGCGATGCACGGATGCGTCGTGGCAGGCCAGCCGCAGCGCCATCGAATCCGAATGGCCGCGCAGCACCGCGACGTCCTGCGCCGTCAGCTTGCGCGGCGGTTCGGGCAGGCGGGCGCGCTCGCCGACCAGCGAGGGTTTGTCGGCGGCGAAGACGATCTCCATCTCCGGCTTGCGCGCAATCGCCTTCATCGTCGAGGAGATCGCCCGCTTCAGCGGCTCCGCCGGCGCTTCCTTGGTCGTCCCGGGCTTGCGGTTGGAAATGCTCATAGCGCCTTCGCGAAATGGTGGATCCGATGGCCGGCGACGGGATAGTCCTCCATCACGCCGCAGGGCTGGTAACCCAGCCTGGGATAGAACTGCGGCGCCTGGATGCTCATCGTACTCAGATAGACGCCACGGGCGCCGCGCTCGCGCGCGGTCGTTTCAGCCAGTGCGACCAGCGCCTCGCCATGGCCGGCGCCGCGATGGGCCTCGTCGATCCAGAGCAGATCGATATGGAGCCATTCCCACTTCAGCTCCCCGATCAGCCCGCCGACGATCACGCCATGATCGTCGCGCAGGCTGAGCGCCAGCGGCTCGCTGTTGCGCGGCCCGACCCGGGCCGCATTGTAGGCGCTCAAGCCCGCGACCACGGCCTCCCTCGTCGCGGCGACATCGCTCTCGCGCTGGAGGGTCGCCATGGCGGGGACGGCCCTCAGCTCAGGACGACGTTCGCCGCGCTCTCCGGCAGTTCCTTGCCGAAGGAGCGCTGGTAGAACTCGGCCACCAGCGTGCGCTCCATCTCGTCGCACTTGTTCATGAAGGTGACGCGGAAGGCGAAGCCGACATCGCCGAAGATCGCGGCGTTCTCGGCCCAGGTGATCACCGTGCGCGGGCTCATCACCGTCGAAAGATCGCCGTTCATGAAGGCGTTGCGGGTCAGGTCGGCGACGCGGACCATCTTGTCGATCGTCGCCTTGCCCTCGGGCGTGCCCTGGAAGTGCTTCGACTTCGCGAGCACGATCGCGACCTCGTTGTCATGCGGCAGATAGTTCAGCGTCGTCACGATCGACCAGCGGTCCATCTGGCCCTGATTGATCTGCTGCGTGCCGTGATAGAGGCCCGAGGTGTCGCCAAGGCCGACCGTGTTGGCGGTCGCGAACAGCCGGAAAGCGGGATGAGGGCGGATGACGCGCTTCTGGTCGAGCAGCGTCAGCTTGCCGGACTGCTCGAGCACGCGCTGGATCACGAACATCACGTCCGGGCGGCCGGCATCGTACTCGTCGAAGACCAGCGCGATGTTGTTCTGCAGCGCCCAGGGCAGGATGCCGTCCTGGAACTCCGTGACCTGCTTGCCCTCCTTCAGCACGATCGCGTCCTTGCCGACGAGATCGAGGCGGGAGACATGGCTGTCGAGGTTGACGCGAACGCAGGGCCAGTTGAGCCGGGCCGCGACCTGCTCGATATGGGTCGACTTGCCGGTGCCGTGATAGCCCGAGATCATCACGCGCCGGTTATGGGCGAAGCCCGCCAGGATCGCGATCGTGGTGTCGTGGTCGAAACGGTAATCCGGGTCGAGATCGGGCACATGCGCCTCGGTCTTCGAATAGGCCGGCACCTCGAGATCCGAATCGATTCCGAAGGTCTGGCGCACCGACAGCTTCATGTCGGGCAGGCCGGCGGCAGTCGTCACTGTCATCATCAAGTCTCCGGGCGTGGGAGCATGACCGGAGAAGACCGGTTGTCCCGACGCCGACCGAGGAGGGAGGCAATGTCTCCCTAATTAGAGACAAAGCCCGGGACCGGCAATTCGCAAAGCGCCGGGTCGGCACTTCGCGGCAGGCATGCCGGGCTTGGCAAGAGCCGTGCCGCGGTCGCTGTCTCAGACGCTTGTCCGCTGCGCCAACAGCCGCGAGAGGATGCCGCCGATACGCCCGGCGCCGTCCAGATCGATCGAAGCGCGTGGCCGTTCTTCCTGCGCCAGTGCTGCGGCAACCGCCGCTGCCAGATCGGCAGGATGGGCGGGGTCGGGCCCCGAGAGACGCAGGCAGCGCGCCAATCCGGCTCTTTCCATGGCTTCGGCGCGGATCGACTGCTCCGTCTCAGCCCCCTCGTCGAAGGGCACCACGACTGCCGGCCGCCCTGCGGCGACGAGGTCGAGCACCGTGTTGTAGCCGGCCTGGCTGATCGAGAGCGCCGCCCGCGCCAGCAGCGCCGGAAAATCGGCCCGCACGCGCTCCACCGTGACGTTGGGCGAGGCTGATTGCCGCAGCGCGGCGACATCGCTCTCCGCCACGGCCTTGCCGACGAGGATGCGCCAGCGACGCGAGGCGTCGCCCAGCCGCGCCGCACCGAGGCAGAGCCGGAACAGCGGCAGCGCCGCAGCGGAGCCGCCACCCGAGACGAGCACCTCGCCCGCCCCCTCCCCATCGGGACCGCCCGGCGCCGGCACCGGCGGCGGCGCCATGTAGCCGGTATAATGCAGCCGCGCCGCCAGAGCCGGCGAAACCGGCCAGGAGGCCTCCAGCGGCAGGAAGTTCCGGTCGCCATGGACGAGGACGCCGTCGAACAGCGAGGCCAGGCGCTGCTCCGCCTCGGCGATCCGGTCAGGGCGTGGTGTCACCAGCACGTCGCGCACCGAGGCCAGCACCAGCGCGGACGGGTTGGCGGCCTTCGCCGCGGTGATCAGCGTCAGGAACTCCTCCGCCAGCTGTCGGCGTCCGAAGGGGAAATGCTCGGTCACGACGACATCGGGCTTCAGCGTCGTCGCCAGCGCCGCGAGCATGGCCCGGCGCCGCGCCAGCCGGCCGGCCTCGATCGGAGCCCCCGCCTCGTCGAGCAGATTGCGGAAATCCAGCCCCTCGACCTTGACCGGGGGCAGTTGCACGAACGCAAAGGGCTCACCCGCCATGTCGCGCAGCGGCATCCCGCCGCTCGCGAGCGTCACGGCGAAGCCGCCAGCCGCCAGCGCCCGCGCCAGCTGCGCCGCTCGCACCAGATGGCCGCTGCCGAGCAGATGCGTCACCGCGATCAGGACGCGCGCTGGCTCCCCCAGGACCCTCACGGCACGAGCCCCGCCGAGGCGCGCAGCCGCGCCGCGATCCCGTCAAGGCCCGCCTCGGCCGAGAAGGCACCGGTCAGCCGGGCCAGAGCCGCCTGGCCGAGCGCGCTTCGCCGCGGCGGCGCCTCCGCCAGGTCGGCGACAGCATGGGCCAGCGCCGCGACGTCGCCGGGCAGCACCAGCAGCCCCTCGACGCCGTCGCGCACGAACTCCGGAATCCCGGCGAAATCGGTCGCAACGATCGGCAGGGCCTGGCTCGCGGCCTCCATCACCACATTGGGCAGCCCGTCGCGATCGCCGTCCTCGCCCCTCTTCGAAGGCAGCACGAACAGATCCGCCTCGCGCAGCGCGGCGATGACATCGCCCTGCGCCTTCGGTCCGGCCCAGGTCACGCGCTCCCCGAGCCCCAGCCCCACGGCCTGAGCCTGCAACGCCTTCAGCCTCTCGCCGCCGCCGATATGGGTCAGGCGCCAGTGCAAGCCGGGCGGCAACCGCGCGAGAGCCGCCAGCAGATCGTCAAAACCCTTTTTCTCCACCGCCCGGCCGACGGTGACGATGCGGACAGGCGCGCCCGGGTCGCTCCCGTCGCGCGGCGGGCGCGGCGGTGGCGCGGGAAAGCGGCCGAGATCGAGCCCGTGATAGACCAAAGCGACCTTGTCGTGCCGGTCGGCCAGGCGCTGCAATTCGCGGTGGCCGTCCTGTGTGCAGGTGACGCCCCAGGCGGCCTCCGCGATCTTCTCGCGCTTTTCCCAATCCGGCGTGGTCCAGATGTCCTTGGCATGGGCCGAGAACGACCAACCGATGCCGCGCAGCAGGGCGGCGTAGCGGATCACCGAGGCGGGCGTGTGCAGATAGTGCACATGCAGGTGAGCCGTGCCGGGCGGCAGCTCGCGGGCCATCACGCAGGCCTGGCCGAAGCGGCGCAGGCGGTTGCGCGTGCGATCACGGACGAGGTCGCGCAGGAGGACGGGCAGCAGCCGGAGCAGGCCGGGCCGCGCGAGGGCGCCGATAACGCCGCGCAGAACGCGCCCCGGCTCCTCATGCAGATACTCCGGCAGATAATGCACCGGCACGCTGATCTGATCGTGCATCAGATGGCGCGCCGCGTCGGTCGGACGCCGCAGCGACCAGATCGCGAAGGGCACAGCGCGCTGCTGCAGGCCGAGCAGTTCCTGCGCGATGAAGGTCTCCGACAGGCGCGGATAGCCCTTCATCGCGATCGCGATGACAGGCTCGGTCATCGCCGGCCGATCAGCATGAAGCGGGTGTAGTTCTTCGTCGGCAGCGCGCCGGCGAAGAGCGTCTCGGAGAGGCCGGCCTGTGCCTGGAACGCCTCCAGCGAGGGCACGCAGCTGCGGTGGTCGGGCTCGCGGACATAATCGTTCGACTGCAGCAGCAGCGGCAGCCCCGTCGGCAGCGTGGCGAGCCAGCCCGGCACATCGACGAGATGCTCGCAGCTGGTGTTGATCACGAGGCCCGGGCTAGGCTCCTGGGCGGCGAAACCCAGCGTCATCATGTCCGCGGTCACGGCACGAAACCGGCCTTCTGCGACATGGCGGCGGTTCAGCCGCTCCGCGACAGGCGCGCAGGCGGGATCGAGATCGACGCTGACAACAGCGGGGATGGTCAGACGCGGATCATCGAGCAGCAGCGCCCCGAGCACGCCATACCAGGCTCCGAGCACCCAGACCGGGCCGTCGGGCCGCGGCAGGACCTCCGCCAGCGCATCGACCAGCCAGCGTTTCGAACCGATCTGCTTGTGGTTGAAGGCGATCCAGAGATCTTGCGGCATCCCGTCCGCAACGAGGCGCGCGAGATCGCCGACGACGCGGTTGCCGGTCAGGGCTGCGACGCCGCGCAGAATGTCATAGAAGGCGTCGGGCGGCGCGTCGGACGTCATGTCGTTTCGAAGAGCGGGGATCGAAGGTGGCGGGACCATATGCAAGCGCGGGCCCAAAGGCCAGCGAAGCCGGCCACGATCCGGACGCCCTCGCCGGCACCCGCCTGCCGCATTTGGCGAGCCCGGCAGCGGCGTTGCGACAGGTGCTGGCGGCCCATGCCCTGCGCCGCTGCGCCCATATCGTCGAGATCGGCGGCGCCGGCCTCCCGATCACCGGCTTTTTGACGCACCATCCGGCCAGCGTCACCGTCATCGATCCGAAGATTCCCGCTTATGAGGCCGACACGCTGAACGGTGCGCCCTGCCGCCTGCGCCACGTCGCCGCCAAGCTGCAGGAGGTCGAGATCGCGCCGGCAACGCCTTTTGGACTGGTGCTGCTCGGCCTCTCGCTCAAGCCCTTCGGACGCCGCGCCGCGACGCCGCCGGAACTGCTCGCCCTGGCCGCGGGCGCGGCCGTGCTCGTGATTGATTACGCGCTCGAGCTGGAACGGGCGCTGGGACAGATCGGCGCCCTGACCGCGACGCGCAGCGACGCGCCGGCCATCGATCTCTCGCTGACGATCCATGACGAGGCGCTGCGCGCTGCCGGCTTCGACCGCAGGCGCTTCCTGGTCTTTGGCGACGCCTGAGGCACACGGCCGCTCGCGGCTCAGGCGCCTGCGTCCTCGGGCGGCGCGGTTTTCTTCGGCGCAGCCTTGCGGCGCGGTTTGCGCGCGATCGGCGCCGCGGTCTCCTCGCCCGCTGCCGGCGCGGGAGCAGCCGTCTGCCCCGGCGCCGTCGCGGCCGCCTCCAGGACGGCCAGTCCGCCGGTCGCAGCCGGCGCATCCGCCGCTGCGGGAACGATTTCGGGCGCCTCTTCGAAGACCGGCGGCGCCGTCACGCGATCGTCGCGCTCGTCGGCCAGCTCCGGCGCGCTCGCGAAACCGATCGCGTTGATCGGCTTCTCGCGGCCTCGGATGGTGATCTTGAGTGCCGTCGTCCCGCGATAGCTGCGTCCGCTGGCGCGAATCGCCTCCTCCGAGACGAGGATGTCGGCCAGCACGCGGCGCGTCGCCAGTTCGAGCTGGGCGGCCACCGCCACCGTCTCGCCGACGGTGATGTCGCGCCGGCCCATGCTCTCGTTCTCGACCGCCCCGGTGATCGCCTGGCCGCTGTGGATGCCGATGCCGATGCGCAGCGGCAGGGGCAGCGCCGCCCCGAATTCCCGGTTCAGCGCCTCGACCGCCCGCACGATGTCGCCCGCGGACGCGATCGCGCTCTGGGCGCTGCGCGCCGGCGTGCCCTCCAGCCCGAACACGGCCATGAAGCCGTCGCCATAGAAGGCGTCGATGCGTCCACCATGGGCGGTGATCGCCTGGGCCATCTCGTCGAAGAAGCGGTTCAGGAGCCCGATCAGCTCCTGCGGGAGCTGGCGAGCGGAGAGCGCAGAGAAGGCCCGCAGATCCGCCACCACCACGGTCAGCCCGCGCTTGCCGATGCTGGTGTCGGGCTCGAGCTGGCCGGGCGTCGTCGCGCTCAGGCGGGACGCCAGGAGGATCTGCACCTGGACGTCGTCGCGCGGGCGGATCTGGCAGGCGAGACGCACCCGTTCTGGCGCCGCAATCCGGCGCAGCAGCTTCGCCTCGTTGGCTCCCGGAGGCGGCAGGCTGTCGCCGCCATCCAGAACCAGAACGCGGCATGTGGCGCAGCGCGCCCGCCCCCCGCAGAGCGCCGCATGAGGGATGCCGAAGCGGCGGAACATCTCCAGCACGGTCAGGCCGGGCGCGAGCTTGCGCACGCCATGGCCGACGAACCGCACGGTGATCTGCCGCGTGGTCCGAACCCGGATCTCGCGGATCGCCACGAAGGCGACGAAGCACCCGACCAGCCCATAGAAGACCGTCTTCGCCCAGGTGACGTTCTGGTTGAACATCACGATCTGGGCGTCCGACGAGACCTCTGGCGGCATCGCCATTTGCCCGGCCTCGCGCCCGCCGACGGCGAAGCCGATGAGGGCGAGGATCGGGATCAGGATCGCCAGCAGCAGGAACGGGTCGCGCCAGCGCTGATAGCCGTCACGCGAGCGCAGCGTGAAATGCAGGCCGATGATGCCGTGGACCCAAACCAGCAGCAGCAGGATCGTCTGCGACATCGCCAGCCCCGGCCAGAGACGGCGCAGCACGGCGCGGTAGCTCTCGTCGAGATGAAAGAAGCTCCCCATCACCCGTGTGCCAACGATATGGTCGATCAGAAAGAGCGGGATGGCGAGCCCGAGCGCGATCTGCAGCATCTCGCGCGCCGGCATCTTGAAGGTGCGCCGCTGTGCCACCCGCACGAGGGCGAAGAAGGGATGGACGATCAGCGCCCCGTAGAGCGCGATGGTTCCCGCCCAGGAATGCCACAACCAGTAACGCCATTCCTGCGCCTGCTCCATCGCCGCGACCCCGGCGATCCCGGCGGCATGGTTGAGGAAATGCGTCGTCGCAAAGAACAGCAGGATCATCCCGGAGGCGAAGCGGATGTCGCGGCTCCACGAGGAGACCTGATCCATGCCCATGCCGCTGCGCGTCACCGCGGTTTGCTGAAGGCTCATGCGGAAATCCGGTTCGTCAATGCACCTTCTCCGCATGCAGCGTGCGGTCCGCCAGCCGGTAGAGCCGCGACGCCAGGTCGCGCGTCAGCGCCAGGCTGAAATCGGGGATCGTCTCGAGCAGTTCGAAGAACAGATCCTTCGGCAGACGCAGCGCCACGACGGCCGTCTTGGCGGTGATCGCGCCGACATAGCTGCGCCCGGAGAGAAGCGGCACGTCGCCGACGAGGCTGCCGGTATGGAGCGGCAGCCTCGGCCCCTCCCCGTTCGCGCCGCCATGTGAAATCTCGAGTTCGCCCTGCAAGACGACGAAGACACCTTCAGGCGTCTCGCCCTCGGCGATGATCTGCGTCCCAGGATCGAAACGCAGCTTTTCTCCCATCAGCGCGACGAGCTTCAGCCGCGGCAGGGGCAGGCTCCGGAACAGCGGGACTTGCCGCAGGCATGAAATGTCCGTTTCGAGGGTCATGACCGCGCCTCCATGGTCTCGATGCCGTTCCGTTGACGCGTCGGGGGCGGCATCGCCGCCTCGTCCTCCTCCTCGGTCCCGCTCTCGAGGGTCGCCGAAGGCCCATTGAAGACGATCCTGAGGGGGATGTCACCGACGAGATGGTCGTCCCTGACGAGCAGGAACAGCGTCATGCCGGCGCAATGCTCGCGTAGCCGGGCAATGACCGCCTCGGGTTCCGCGGTCGTCGCGAGGAACGCGCCGAGATCGAGGATCGCGATCTGCGGCGCCTTGATCAGCGCCTGCGCCAGCGGGATGGCGAGCTTGAGCCGCGTCGGCAGGAACCGACCGCGAATGCCGCAATCGGTGTTGAGGCCGATGCGATAGAGGTCACCGTCGAGCCCCGCACGCGCCAGGGCCTTGCGGACGATCATCGCCACCTTCTTCCGCGCATCGGCGATACCGTGGCCGATGCGGCCGAACATCAGGTTGTCGCGCAGGCTCGCCCCGAGCATCACCTTGTCGGGATCGTAGAAATCGACGTCCTCCACCGCGTCGGCCGGCAGATGCATCTTGAAGCTCGCCCGCGCCCGCAGGATACGCTCACGCAGCCGCTCATCGAGCAGGTTGAGCCGGTGTTTGGGCTCGATATAGCCCAGCGCCAGAGCCACCAAATCGCGCTCGGCCACGGCGTCGAGGGGGCTGCGCATGTCGTGCTTGTCGAGCAAGGCCGCCAATTCGCCCATCCGGTCGAAATCCAGACCCGAGCCGAAGGAGTAACGCTCGAAGAGGGCATGGCCGTGCGGCAGCCCGGCGAAGATCTCGGCGACGGTTCCAGCGATCCGCGAGCCGACCTCGACCAGCGGCTCGACCAGCGACTCTGCCTTCAGGATCGCATGGGCGTAGGGCTCGAACAGCAGCGTCTCGTTGGCGAAGCGGGGGCTCATCCGGGCGCCGAAGATCAGGTTCTCGGCGATGGTCGCATTGTCGTTGTAGCTCTCGGGGTCGAAGGGCGTGATCAACCCGGCGAGCTTGCTGCGGGCGAGCTCCTCGGCCACCGCCCAGCGCGCATCCACGATCTGCGCCTTCGCCTCGGCGCGCAGACCGGCTGTCACCTTCCCGTCGAGGCCCAGCTCATAGACGTCCTCCGCACAGCCAAGCACATCGAGCACCGTCCTCACCCGCTGCGCCAGCTCTGCCTCGTCGGCCACGCCCGCTCCCTGGTAATCCGTCCAGTCGGCCTCGAAGGGTAGCGGCGTGTTGCCCGATCGCAGCGACTCGACGAAGCGCCGGTGTTCGCTGGTCGAAAGCCGGCCCTGGGGGCGGATGTCGGGACGGCGTCGCTTCAGCGGCAACAGGATGTTGTCGCGGATCGTGCCCGCGATGATCTCGGTCTCGTTGCCGGCATAGCCGATGAGATGGCTCGCCCGCTCGACCGACATGCGCGCCAGCGGAGCCGAGTCGAACATCACCCGCCCGGAATAATTCATCGCCTGCCGACCGAGGATGCGTCCCAGCACCTCCAGCCCGCCGCCGGCCGGACCGACCAACGCGACCTCGCCCGGTCGCGGAATGCGGACGGTCAGCGGCATCAGCAGGGGCTGGCCCCGATTGTCCAGCATCTGCACGCCGTCCAGCCGGATCTCTCCGGTCTCCGGCAAGCGCTCGACACCGCCCTCTTCGTCGAGCTGGACACGGTCTTCGGTGTTGAACTGAGCGATGACCTGCTCGTACTTGATCGTGACGTCGTTGCGCTGCTGGTCCCAGTCGATCAGCTCCTTGATCGGCGGCGGCAGGTCGCGATAGGCGGCGATGACGGCGACGAGCTGGCCGATATCGAGGCGCCCCTGCAGAGCGAAGAAGCCGCCGATCGCGTAGAAGAAGAAGGGCGTGATCTGCGCCAGCAGGTTGTTCAGGAACTTGACCGCGAATTTGCGCTTGTAGAGCGCGTAGCGGATGTCGAAGAGCCGGCCCAGCCGCCCGGCGATGTCCGACTGGACATAGGTCGTCGCGCCATGACCCTGGATCGTCGGCCCCGCATCGACGATTTCGCCGATCCGCCCGGCGAGCTGGCGGGAGGCGAGCTGGCGCTCGCGACCGAGCCGCAGCTGCTCGCGCCGCAGGATCGGGACGATGATGGCCTGTGCCAGCACGATCACCAGAGCGATCGACCCCAGCCAGACGCTCTGCACCATGATGAAGGTCAGCGCCGTCAGCGCCTGCGTCAGGAGGAAGACCGGCTGGATGAAGGCGTCGCCGACGAAGCCGCCGATCGGCTCGACCTCGTCCTTGATCATGCTGGCGACCTCGGCCGGCTTCACCGCCCGGATGTCCTCGGGGCGGAAGCGCATGAGCTGGCTGAAGAGGTCGTAGCGCATCCGCCGCAGCATGCGCTCGCCGAGGATGCCCTTGCGCACATTGATGACGTATTTGAACGCGCCGTTGACCAGCACCAGGAACAGGAAATAGCTACTCAGCCCCAGCAGCAGCCCGAGCTGACCGACCTGGAATCCCTCGAACAGCTTGAAGCTCGCACCCCCGAGGAAGGAGGGAAGGTGCAGGGTGAAGTCGAGCAGGGTCGCCGTGGTCTTGCCGTCCTTGAAGGCATTGCCCTGGATCGCATCGTTGACGATGCGCTTGGGCACGTCGAAGGACGCCCAATAGAATGGGATCGAGGCGAGGATGATGAGCAGGACGATGATCTGCTCGCCGCGGCTCTTCTCCCAGACATAGCGGAAGAGGCTGGTCTCCAAGAGGAATCCTCGCCGGTGCGCCGCAACCCGGCGCCCGTCTCCTGACCTTCGAAGGTCCATATGTGTGCCAGCCGCGCCGCGAGCGCAATGAGCCCGCTTTCACGCGACCGTCATCGCCGGGCGACATGGTCCGGCGCGGTGTCGCAGTCGGTCGAACCCCGTTGGCAAAGCGGCACTTTCCGCGTCTAGTGACGTTGTGATGAGGAACTGGGGGCGAAGCTCCGGCGAAAGCGGCTGATGGATATTCTTCGGATCAGCGATCTGCATATCGGGTTCACCGTTCACGGCCTCGCGCGCGACGTCGTGAAGGGCGTGAGCCTGCGTGTGCCCGCGGGCCGCACCGTCGCGCTGGTCGGCGAGTCGGGCTCGGGCAAATCGGTGATCTCGCAGGCGATCATGGGGCTTTTGCCCCGCGCTGGCGGCGTGACCGGGGGGGAGATCCTGTTCCGCGATCCGCTCACCCCCGACACCACTATCGACATTGCCGCACTGCCGGCGGAGGGCAAGGCGATCCGCGCCCTGCGCGGCGGGCGCATCGGCATGATCTTCCAGGAGCCGATGTCGTCGCTCTCGCCGGTCCACACCATCGGCAACCAGATCGAGGAAGCGCTGCTGCTGCACCGGCCCATGAGCAAGGCCGAAGCGCGCGGTCTGATCGAAACGATGCTCGGTCGCGTCGGCTTCAAGGACCCGGTGCGCGCCTACGGGCTCTATCCCTTCGAACTCTCGGGCGGGCTGCGCCAGCGCGCCATGCTCGCCATGGCGCTGATCTGCCAGCCGGCCCTGCTGATCGCCGATGAGCCGACCACGGCGCTCGACGTCACGATCCAGGCCCAGGTGCTCGACCTGATGCGCGACCTCCAGGCCGAAATGGGCATGGCGATCCTGCTCATCACCCATGATCTCGGCGTCGTCGCCAACATGG